>NZ_JBGMEK010000030.1:0-55706 GCF_041447265.1 Microbulbifer epialgicus | reverse complement strand
AAACTTCCTCAAAGGCACAGTGGGTGATGCGATAAATCTCCTCATGGCTGCGTGTGCCTGGAATTTGAGAAAATGGATGATCAGGGCGCTGGAGGCGTTTTTTTGTGCCCTAAAAAATCGTTTTCACCTATTTTTATGATCTTAAATCCGTTCCGGCTAATAATACGGATATTTTACTTACGTTTTGGAAGGTGGATTTAGTCCGAATCGCCCCGTAAACCCTCATTACACCGTGCTGGAGGTAAGTGTTTGGTTTTTTTCAGGGCCGACTACTTAAATGGACGATATCCCTTTACCCATCAGCCAAAAATCCTCTCGATTTATGGACCGCTTGCGGATTTTTATGCGATCGAAGTATTTGGCTTACAAAACAGAACAAACCTACTGCTATTGGGTTAAGGACTTTATTCGCTTTAACCGGATGCGCCACCCGGAAAGGTTAGGCAAAACAGAGGTAAATAACTGGCTCAGTCATCTAGCTGCTAATCGATCTGTATCAGTCAATACCCAAAAGACAGCTTTGAATGCGGTGATCTTTTTATATAAGCAGTTTATGGGTGTTGAGCTGGGTGAACTCAAATTTGATAGCAGTCGTCGTCCGCGGCGGCTGCCGGTAGTTTTCAGCCATGAAGAAGCGACAGAAATTTTGGACAGGCTTACTGGCACAGCAAAACTTGCCACATCACTAATGTATGGCTCTGGCCTCAGGGTAATGGAAGCTGTGCGGCTTAGGGTTAAAGATATTGATTTTACAGAGCAGTGCCTTTTCGTGAGGGAGTCCAAGGGGGAGAAATGCAGAAGAACCCTACTCCCCAAGTCCCTCATAAATCCCTTGAAAGCTCAAATTTGTTATGCACTCTCGGTTCATCAGCAGGATCTTAATGAGGGGTATGGAGAGGTCTATCTCCCCTTCGCACTGACCAGGAAATACCCAAAAGCTGCGATTAGCCCCGCCTGGCAATATATATTCCCGGCCAAAGAGCGCTCTAGAGACCCTCGTAGCGAGGTCATACGAAGGCATCACATCGGTGAGCAGCAGCTAAGGCGGGCGGTAGCCAAGGCTGTTCTCAGTTCAGGAATACGGAAAAAGGCCAGTTGCCATACCTTTCGCCATTCATTCGCGACCAACTTACTGAAATCTGGCTCGGACATTCGCAATATTCAGGAGCTGCTTGGCCACAGTGATATCAGTACTACGATGATCTACACCCACGTCATCGGAGTACATGAACGCGGTATTACCAGCCCACTGGACTAGGCTGAAATAGTCATCCCTCCTATTAATAAAGGAAGGTTGCAGTCCCAGTCGCTATTAATTCATCCTTGTCATTACTTAATTCCATACGCGTAACCACCAGCTTGTTGCCAGTGCGCAGGATAGAACCTTCACAGAGAAAGTGCTCCCCCCTGCCCGGCTTTAGGTAATCCACACGCATATCCACGGTGCCAAGCTTATATAAGCGATCGGCTTTTTCCTTCCAGTGTACGTCGCCCATACGTTGGTAGGCGGCAACCATAGCAGTGAGGCCACCTACGGTGTCCAGGGCGGTGGCGATTACGCCACCGTGCAGAATTTTTTTCCACACATTGCCAATCAGTTCCGGGCGCAGATCAAAGCCTGCTGAAAGCGTCAGTGCTTCCAGGTCGAGGGAGCGCATTTCAAGTCCAATTTGTTGGTTAAAAGGGATCTGCTCAAAGAACCCTTTTATCAGTTCCTGAAACTCATGTGGTGAAGGTTCTGTCATAGCCGCGCAACCCGATTGAGCCCATCCAATGCGGCACTACGGTACGCCTCGGCCATAGTTGGATAATTAAAAGTGGTGTTAACGAAATAATCGATCGTATTGTTTGGTGCAGGCTGTTTCATAATGGCCTGGCCAATATGCACAATCTCTGCAGCCTCGGCACCAAAGCAGTGAATACCCAGAATCTCATGGGTTTCAATATGGAACAGGATCTTTAACATGCCCACGCGCTCGCCGGAGATCTGAGCACGTGCTGTGTGCTTGAAGAGTGCACGGCCAACTTCATAAGGTACTTTGGCCGCGGTCAGTTCGGATTCGGTCTTACCGACTGAGGAAATTTCCGGAAGGGTATAAATACCTGTAGGTGCATCTTCGATGACACGGTGGCCACGCCCGGCAATGGCTGCCGCCACAGCGCGCCCCTGATCATAAGAGGCGCTAGCCAGGCTGGGCCAGCCAATCACATCCCCCACCGCGTAAATATTTTCCACTTGGGTACAGTAGTGATCGTCTACGCTTAGCTGGCCGCGGTGGTTGGCTTCGAGGCCGACGTTTTCCAGGCCCAGGGAACTGGTATTGCCGGTACGGCCATTACACCAAAGCAGTGCATCGGCATGAATACGCTTGCCGGACTGCATCTCCATAATCACGCCCTGTTCGTTGGGCAGTACCTGGGCATATTCTTCCTGGTGGCGAACGGTTACGCCCATATCACGCAGGTGGTAGCTCAACGCATCGGAGATCTCATCATCAAGGAACTCCAGCAAACTGTTGCGGGTATTGATCAAGTCAACCTTCACACCCAAGCCGGCAAAAATTGATGCGTATTCACAGCCGATCACGCCCGCACCGTAAATCATAATGGAGTGCGGGGTGTGCTGCATGTCCAAAATCATATCGCTATCGTAGACACGCTCGTGATCAAAATTCACATCTGCCGGGCGATACGGGCGGGAGCCGGTAGCAATAATAAATTTCTTTGCGGTGACAATTTCCGTAGCACCATCCGGCAGTTGTACTTCCACGCTGTTGGTATCTCGGAACTTGGCTTCGCCGACGATGAGCTCAACTCGGTTGCGTGCATAAAAGGCGGTGTGCATTTCCACTTGGTAGGAAATGACCTTGTTGACCGTCTGCATCACCTGCGGAAAAGTAAGGCGACGAGGTTCACCCAATGCGCGAAATACGCTTTGAGTGTTGTACCGCATTAGCTGTTTGACCGAATGGCGCAATGCCTTGGAAGGAATAGTGCCCTTGTGGGTACAGTTGCCTCCAACGACCTGACGCTTTTCAATAACCGCTGCGCGCATGCCTTTTTTAGCGGCGCTCATAGCGGCAGCCTCACCTGCCGGGCCCGAACCAATTACAACCAGATCAAACTTTTGCTCTGCCATCAACTGCTCTATTTCTATTTCCAAACGGAGCAAGTGGCCGAATACTGCCACACACTCAATATTTAATTTACGGTTATCAACACAGGTTGTGCCAATGACATAAAACAACAAGCCCGTTGATCACGGGCTTGGGAAGAAAGCTGCTTACTTACGCTTGGTGGCGTCATAAGCGAGATCTTCGGTGGCCATCTTTTTCTGGCGCTGGCGCTCTTGCTCTTTTTCACATTCGTCGTCGTCACCACCACAAATGGCACAGTCCTGCTTCATGCCAATATTATTGAGACCACCACAGGAGCCCTTCAGGGGTTTGTTTTGAACCATGGCTCCGAGTGCCATCCCAGCAACGACCAGTAGCATGGCAACAAATGCAAATATATAGATTGTCACTACTCAGACCTCTCAAGATAAGGGGCAAAAGCGGTGCTATACCGCTCTTCAAATCCCTTGTCAGTTTTCACCAGCATAAAAACAGCCAGCTTTTCGCGCTCCGCCAAAGCCATTCCCGCTTCGGCCCCAAGTACATTCAGTGCAGTGGCCAAGCCATCTGCCTCGGCACAGGTATCCGCAACTACGGTTACGGAAGCCAACCGGTGTTTTAATGGTCGCCCTGTGCGCGGGTCGATACTGTGCGCATAGCGCACACCGTCACGTTCATAGTAATTGCGATAGTCACCGCTAGTAGCCACCGCTTCACCACTGACATCTATGGGCTGCTGAACCATCTGCCCCATTGAGTCAGGCGACTCGATGCCGATTCGCCAGGTTTTACCCTTTGGATTCACGCCGAGGGTACGCAGTTCACCACCGATTTCGACCAGATAGTTACGGATTCCCTGTTGCTCCAGCAGCATTGCAATCCGGTCTACACCGTGCCCTTTGGCGATGGCCGACAGGTCAATCTCCACCGGACGCTGACGAGTAATGGTATCCGGCTCACGAGTCACCTTAAGTGCATCAGAACCGATGAGCTGTTGCAGACGGGCAATATCAGCATCTGAGGGAATCTGCTCAGGCTCTGGTTGGGGACCAAAACCCCACAGGTTCACCAGGGGCCCGACAGTCACCTCAAAGGCGCCATCGCTGCGGCGGTAGATATCCAGGGACATCTGTACAACATCGGCGAGCGGTTCGCTAACCGGGATGGCCTCGCCCACAGGGCTGCGGTTGAAGCGCATCAGCTCGGAGTCATGGATGTAGGTGGACATCTCCTGGTTGACCTGCTGCAGCTCGCTATCGATCAGCGTCTGCAATTGGCTGCGCTCAATACTTCGGGGAACGTCGACAGCCGTGATGTGATAAGTGGTCCCCATGGTGCGGCCACTGAGCTGCCAATTCTCCGGAGCTGGAGTACAGGCAGAAAAAATTACAGCCACACAAAGCAAAAACAGGGCCGGAAGAACGGGCCCTGTTTTTGTTTTTTTCGGGGCTTTGATTGCGTTTAGCAAGCTAAGCTCTCCGTTTAACCACCGAAGTCATCGAGGAGGATGTTCTCATCCTCTACGCCCAAGTCTTTGAGCATATTGATTACTGCGGCATTCATCATGGGTGGCCCACACATGTAGTACTCACAGTCCTCTGGAGCCGGGTGGTCTTTCAGGTAGTTTTCATACACCACGTTGTGAATGAAACCTGTGTATCCCGTCCAATTGTCCTCCGGCTGCGGGTCGGACAGGGCAATATGCCACTGGAAATTATCGAACTCGGAAGCCAGACCGTTGTAGTCATCTTCGTAGAACATCTCGCGCAGGGAGCGAGCGCCGTACCAGAAGCTGATCTTGCGCTTGGAGTTCAGGCGCTTGAGCTGGTCGAAGATATGTGAACGCATCGGCGCCATACCGGCACCACCACCGATAAAGACCATCTCGTTATCGGTTTCCTTGGCGAAGAACTCACCGAAGGGTCCGTATACCTTGATCTTGTCACCGGGCTTGAGGCTAAACACATAGGAAGACATCTGGCCCGGCGGTACACCTTCGGTGCGCGGCGGCGGAGTCGCGATACGGATGTTGAACTTAACAACACCCTTCTCTTCCGGATAGTTAGCCATGGAGTAGGCACGTACCACAGGCTCAGTCACTTTGGACTCCAGCTTGAAGAAGCCGAAATGCTCCCAGTCACCGCGGTACTGCTCTTCCACATCGAAGTCGGCAAATTTTACATGGTGCGCCGGGGCTTCCAGCTGCACGTAGCCGCCCGCACGGAAGTCGACGTTTTCACCTTCGGGCAGACGCAGGGTCAGCTCTTTAATAAAGGTGGCTACGTTGGGGTTGGATTCCACAGTGCACTCCCACTGCTTCACACCAAATACTTCTTCCGGTACTTCGATTTCCATATCTTGCTTTACAGCAACCTGACAGGAAAGACGCTTACCTTCCTTCGCGTCGCGCGGGGTGAAGTGTGCTGCTTCGGTGGGCAGCATATCACCACCACCGGCAGTCACTTTACATACACACTGCGCGCAGCTGCCGCCGCCACCACAGGCGGAGGCCAGGAACAGGTTATTGGCAGCCAGGGTTTGCAGCAGCTTGCCGCCGGCCGGTACGGTGAGGGTTTTCTCGCCGTTAACCAGGATGTTGACGTTGCCGGTGTTTACCAGGCGCGAGCGGGCCACAAGGATCACCGCTACCAGCGCCAGTACGATGACGGTAAACATCGCTACGCCGAGGATAATTTCAATATTATTCATACGATTGCCTTCCCCCGCTTAGATATCGATGCCGCCGAAGGACATGAAGCCCAGGGACATCAGACCAACAGTTACGAAGGTAATGCCCAGACCTTTCAGGCCATCGGGTACATCGCTGTACTTCAGCTTTTCGCGAATACCGGCCAGCGCGGTAATCGCCAGGGCCCAGCCGAGGCCGGCACCGAAGCCGTAGGCAACACTTTCACCAAAGGCGTACTCGCGCTCCACCATGAACAGGGAGGCACCCATAATGGCGCAGTTCACGGTAATCAGCGGTAGGAATACACCCAGCGCGTTATAGAGAGCCGGTACGTATTTATCCAGGAACATCTCCAGGATCTGTACCAGCGCCGCGATAACGCCGATGTAAGACAGCAGGCCAAGGAAGCTCAGGTCCACGTCGGGGTAACCGGCCCAGGCCAGCGCACCGTCTTTCAGCAAGTAGGTGTAGATCAGGTTGTTCACTGGTACTGTCAGAGTCAGTACCACGATAACCGCTACACCCAGGCCGATTGCAGCTTCGATCTTCTTCGATACAGCAAGGAAGGTACACATGCCGAGGAAGAAGGCCAGCGCCATGTTTTCGACGAAAACAGCGCGGATAATCAAAGAAATATAATGTTCCACGGATTAGGCCTCCTGCGCTTGGGTATTAGGCGCAATCTTGAACTCATCTTCTTCAACCTGTGCCGGTTTCCAGGCACGGATCGCCCAGATAAACAGGCCGATCAGGAAGAATGCACTGGGCGGCAACAGCAGCAGGCCATTGGGGATATACCAGCCACCATTGCTCACGGTGGTCAGAATATCCACACCAAACAGTTTGCCGGCGCCGAAGAGTTCACGGACTACCGCAAGGCCAATCAGGATTACGCTGTAACCCAGGCCGTTACCGAGACCGTCGAAGAAGCTGGGCAGCGGCGGGTTCTTCATAGCGAAGGCTTCCGCACGTCCCATCACGATACAGTTGGTAATAATCAGGCCAACGAATACAGACAGCTGTTTGGAGATGTCGTAAGCCAGGGCCTTGATTAGCTGGTCGACCAAGATTACCAGGGAGGCAATCACGGTCATCTGTACGATGATACGGATGCTGTTGGGAATCTGGCTGCGGATCAGGGATACCGCAACGTTTGAACAGGCCACAACCGAGGTCAGGGCGACACACATTACCAGGGTGACCTGCAGCGAGCTGGTGACAGCCAGTGCAGAGCAGATACCCAGGATCTGCAGCGCGATCGGGTTGTTATTAAAAATCGGCTCTAGCAGAGTCTCTTTGATTTTCATGCTTATGCCTCCCCTGCTTTCAGGTTTTTCAGGAAGGGACCATAACCCTGGTTACCCAACCAGAAGTTCACCAGGTTATCCACGCCCTTACTGGTCAGAGTCGCACCGGACAGGCCGTCTACTTCGTGAATCGCATCGGGGCTGTCAGGGTTTACCTGCCCCTTGATTACGTTGATGTCGACATTGCCATCAGTATCGAAGACTTTCTTGCCAATCCACTGGGCTTTCCAGTTGGGATTGTCCACTTCGCCACCAAGTCCGGGAGTTTCCTTGTGTTCGTAGAAGCCGAGGCCAGCTACGGTGTCGAGGTTGCTCTCCAGCGCGAGGAAACCGTACAAGGTACCCCACAGGCCGTAACCACGGATAGGCAGGATGATCTTGTCCAGCTTGCCATCTTTCTCTACCAGGTAAACTTCTTTAGTGTTTTCCCGACGGATAATTTTGGCGATGTCCTCGTCAGTCGGCAGTTTTTCACTGTCGGATGGGATCTTGGCTGCAGCGCGACCACTGCCGCCAGCCGGAGCCTGGTCGGTAAACTTGCCAGTATTCAAGTCGACATATTTGATCTGAATATCAGCGAAGGCCTTCTCAACTTCAGCTTTACTCACGTGGGAATCTTTGAGCAGGCCCCCAGCCATCAGAACATTGCGCTTCATGTCCAGCTCGGCATTGGCCTGCTGGGCAGGCTTCAGCATTACCGCAGCAGTGGAAACCACTACGGAGCACACCAGGCACATTACCAGCGCGACAATCAGAGTACCTGTTACGGAATCTTTATTAGCCACGTGCCAACCTCCGTTTGATATTGGACTGCACCACAAAGTGGTCAAACAGCGGAGCGAACAGGTTGGCGAACAGGATCGCCAGCATCATGCCTTCCGGGAAGGCCGGGTTCACTACACGAATCAGGACAACCATCACACCGATCAGGATGCCGTACCACCAGCGGCCAGTATCGGTCATTGCAGCGGATACAGGGTCGGTAGTCATAAAGATCAGGCCGAAGGCAAAACCGCCCACAACCAGGTGCCAATACCAGGGTACCTGGAACATCGGGTTGGTCTCGGAGCCGATCATGTTGAACATGAAAGAAGTGGCCATCATACCCAACAGAGTGCCGGCAACGATGCGCCAGCTGGCGATCTTCATGCCCATCAGGATTACACCGGCAATCAGAATAGCCAGGGTAGAAGTTTCACCAATGGAACCGTGTATCTTGCCAAAGAAAGCGTCGAACCAAGTCACCTGACCAACAGCAGCATTCACGATACCATTCTGGATGCCTTCGCTAGCCATTACAGACAGCGCGGTAGCGCCGGTGTAACCGTCAACGGCCGTCCATACGGCATCGCCAGACATGGCTGCCGGGTAGGCAAAGAATACGAATGCACGGCCGGTAAGTGCCGGATTAAGGAAGTTTTTGCCAGTACCGCCGAAGACTTCTTTACCAATTACCACACCGAAGCTGATACCCATTGCCACCATCCACAGCGGCAGATCCGGCGGACAGGCCAAGGCAAACAGGATGGAGGTTACGAAGAATCCTTCGTTCACTTCGTGGCCGCGCACTGAAGCAAACAATACTTCCCAGAAGATACCAACTGCGAAGGTCACAATGTAAATCGGCAGGAAGTACATGGCGCCGTAGACAAAGTTGTCCCACAGGCTCGCCGGGTTATAGGCAGAAACCGCACCAATAATCGCATGGCGCCAGCCGGATAGTTCCGGGTTGGTCATCCCTTCGAGAATGGTGTTGGCCTGAAAACCAATATTCCACATGCCGTAGAAGGCCGGAATCATGGCACAGGCCCACACGGTAATCATGATACGCTTCAGGTCGATACCATCGCGCACATGGGAGGTGGTCCTGGTTTTATCGGCCGGCTGGAACAGAGCAGTATCAATGGCCTCAAAGAGGGCATAGAGCTTCTCGAACTTGCCGCCTTTGTGGAATTTTGGTTCGATCGAATCGAGGAATTTACGCAACATACTTACCCCTCCTTCTCAATACGGGTCAGGTTGTCCCGCAAAATGGGGCCGTACTCGTACTTGCCCGGACACACAAAAGTGCACAGCGCCAGATCTTCCTCGTCCAGCTCCAGAGCACCCAGTTTCTGGGCCATAGCCGTATCACCCACGATCAGGGAACGCAGCAGCTGGGTCGGCAACACGTCCAGCGGCATTACAGCTTCATAGGTACCAATCGGCACCATGGCACGTTCAGAGCCGTTGGCGCTGGTGGTGAAATTGAACAGCTTGTTTTTGAACAGGCGCGACAGGTAGATCGGAAATACAGAAAAACGCTTGTTACCCGCACGCATATAGTGCAGGAATGGACGCTCATCACCCTCTTCCAGAACAGAAACCTGGTTGTGGTAACGGCCCAAATAAGCCAGGGGGCCTTCAGCCGTGCGGCCGCCAAATACAGAGCCGGAGATAACGCGGTCGTCATTACCTTTCAGCTCACCAGCAGTCAGAGTCTCCAGGCTGGCGCCGACACGGGTACGCAACAGGCGCGGCTGTTTGACCTGCGGGCCCGCCAGGGAGACTACGCGATCAGTGAACAGCTTACCGGTGGTAAACAATTTGCCTACCGCGATCACATCCTGGTAATTAATGGTAAATACACTGCGGGAACCGGAGACCGGGCTCAAGTAGTGGATATGGGTACCGGAAAGACCTGCAGGGTGGGGGCCGGCAAAGGCTTCGCGGCGGATATTGCCGGCGCTCGGTACAGGGATATCTGCATCGGGGGCAGTACAGACATAGGTGGTTTCTGCCAGCTTGGAGAGGATCTCGACCCCCTGAGAGAAAGCCTTGGGGTTCTCGGCAATCACCACTTCCGGGTTGGCGGCCAGCGGGTTGGTGTCCATCGCATTGATAAACACAGCTGCCGGCTCAGCGTCCAGAGCGGGAACGCGGCTGAACGGGCGAGTGCGCAGTGCGGTCCACATGCCGGACTCAACCAGGTTCTCAACGACCTGTTCGCGAGTCAGGCCAGACAGCTTATCTACGCCATAGCTTTGGAACTGTTCTGCTGCATCGCCGTCTATCCCTATCACAACGGATTGCAGCACGCGGCGTGCACCGCGGTTAATGGCAATGATACGGCCCGCAGCCGGCGCTGTGTAGCGCACGCCTTCGGTCTTCTTATCGCTGAACAGTAGCTGACCAAGATTGACGCGATCCCCTACAGCCACTGCCATTGTCGGCTTCATCCCGTGGTAATCGGGGCCGAGAACAGCAACGGTCTTGATCGCAGGTCCTTTGTGGATGACCTGCTCGGGCGCGCCGGATATGGGTAAGTCCAATCCCCGACGGATCTTTCTCATACGCCTATGCCTAAGTTTCTAGTTTAAAAAATTGCAATACAGCTCATGGGTCCAGGTCCGGACTGATCTCCAGTCGATTCTGGGCTGGTAAGCTACACTGTGGAATTCCGTGCTGCGGGGGCTTATACCGTTTTCACCCTTAGACCGGGCGGAAGGAAGCTAACTAGGATTTGCGCGCGCTAACTTCTCGGCGCACGGTCGCCCCGCAAAATCGCGCGCATTATAAAGATGAGGCAGAGGCTTTACCAGTCTGGAAGCGCTCAAAGTGGCACTTAGATAGGAAATTTCTACTGAAAAAACAGGGATTTGGGGAGATCTGGGCGGGCGACGGCCTGAGCCGCCCGCCCCTTGCGATCATCCTCTGGGACCGATCGCAGGATCTTAGCTTGACGCTTTAGTCTTTTTTCGGGAACAGCTCGTAGCGGACACCAGCCATATCTTCCAGGCAGCGAACCACCTGACAGCTGTAACCAAACTCGTTGTCGTACCAGCAGTAGAGCACGGCATTTTTCCCGTCAACGATAGTCGCATTGGAATCGAATACGCAGGCGCGGCGGGAGCCGACAAAATCACTGGACACTACTTCCGGGGAGTTGGTGTAGTCGATCTGCTGGCGTAGCGGAGAGTGCAGAGCCACTTCGCGCATGTAATCGTTCAATTCCTCCTTGGTGGCCTCTTTACCCAGGTTCAGATTGAGGATCGCCATGGAAACATTTGGAGTCGGAACACGAATCGCATTACCAGTGAGCTTACCCTTCAACTCTGGCAATGCCTTGGCAACCGCCTTGGCCGCACCGGTTTCTGTCAGAACCATGTTCAGCGCAGCAGCACGGCCGCGACGCTCGCCTTTGTGGTAGTTGTCAATCAGGTTCTGGTCATTGGTGTAGGCGTGTACGGTTTCCACGTGGCCGTGCTCCACCCCGTAGCCGTCCATCATTGCCTTCAGTACTGGCACAATGGCGTTGGTGGTACAAGAGGCAGCTGACAGAACTTTATCTTCCGGCTTGATATCGCCGTTGTTGATGCCGTAAACGATATTCTTGATATCGCCCTTGCCCGGCGCGGTCAGGATCACCTTGGAAGCGCCAGGGCTTTGCAGGTGCTGACTCAGACCTTCTTCATCACGCCATACACCGGTGCTGTCCACGATGATGGCATCGTTAATACCATGCTCGGTGTAATCCACTTCCTGCGGTGAGCTGGCGTAGATAATCTTGATCTCGTTACCATTGCAGATCAGGGAGTTGGTTTCCTCATCTACACGGATAGTACCCTGGAAAGCACCGTGCACTGAGTCGCGACGCAACAGAGAGGCGCGCTTCACCAGATCGTTCGGAGCCTTGCCCTTACGCAATACAATGGCGCGCAGGCGCAGTACGTCGCCACTACCAGCTTTATCTACCAGCAGGCGTGCCACCAGGCGACCAATACGGCCGAAGCCGTAGATCACAACATCTTTCGGCTCAGGCAGAGGCGTCCCTGCACCCTCGGCATCCGCCAACTCTTCACGCACAAACTCATCAACGGACAAGCTGCGGTCATCGCGCATAAACTTGTTGGTCAGGGTTCCCAGGTCGATATGTACGGGACCTAGATCCATTTTGCTGATAGCTTCAAGCACCGGGAAGGTTTCAAACTCAGAGAGTTCATTTTCCTCAACCTGACGCACAAAGCGGTGCGCTTTCATAATGCTCAAAACTGAGCGGTTAACCAGGTTGCGGCCGTACATATAAATACCGACGTTGCGCTCGCGGTTGAGCTTTCCGATCATCGGGATCATGGATTCGGCCAGCGCTTCACGCTGCTTCCAGTCCTTGAAAAAGTCCGCGGGCTTCGGTCGCTTCTGAGTCACTGTCAGACACCTCTGCAATGTGTTTAATAGGCAGGAAATCTCGGCCTGATACCTCATCAAGGCCGAGTGGCTGCGCATTATCATTATTCGCCTATAGCTGTGCAACTGGGCAAAAAAAAACCTGAAAAATGTAGTAAAACTACCTTTTCATTATCTACTCGCAAGCTGTCGCGTAATCTAAAAAAAGCGTAGCCGTTCGAGATCGAACGCACAGGTGGAGTTAACATAGACTGCTTTCCAACCCTTTCACGGCTACAATAGCCGCTCCTGGCACCACAGCAAATGAAAGCGCGGATATATAAGGAAAGATGACGGATATACAGCCCCTAACTCCCCCTAAGTTTCGCAGCGGCAATGACCGGCAATTCTGGGGGCAACTGCATGGCGCAGCGGCCGCACTTGCCGTATTAAACGCAGCTCGCAACAGTAATTCCCCCACGCTGCTGATCACCCGAGATAGCCTGGAGGCGCACCGGTTAGAGGTGCAATTGGAATTTTTTAACAAACCTCGGCGAGATGACGGCTCGGAAGAGCCTCTCGAAATTTTTCATTTCCCCGACTGGGAGATTCTTCCCTACGATACCTTCTCACCCCACCAGGACATCATTTCCGATCGCCTTGCCACCCTTTACCGATTACCACAAATGGGCAGTGGTATCGTGATAGTGCCGGTAAGCACCCTGATGCACCGCCTACCCCCGTGCGATTACATTGCCGGCAATGCCTTGATCCTGAACGAGGGGCAACAGTTTGATATCGACACCCAGCGGCGCTTATTGGAGCAGGCCGGCTATCACTGCGTGGACACCGTTTACGAGCATGGTGAATTTGCCGTGCGCGGCTCCTTAATGGATATATTCCCCATGGGCAGCCCCCTGCCCTACCGTATCGATTTGTTTGACGATGAGATTGAGTCCCTGCGCACCTTCGACCCAGAAACCCAGCGCACCGTGGATAAGGTGGAAACCATTCACCTGCTTCCCGCACGGGAATTTCCCATGCATAAAGCCGGCCTTTCCGGCTTCCTGCAGAACTGGCATGAGCAGTTTCAGGCCGATCCGAGCCTGGTGCCTATCTACCAGGATATCAGTGCCGGCATAGCCCCAGCAGGTATTGAGTACTATCTACCCCTGTTCTTCGATAACAATTGCGCAAATTTATTTGATTACCTGCCCGAGAATAGCCAAGCATTTGTGCAGGGAGATATCCAGGCATCGATTGAAAACTTCTGGCGCGAGGTCGGCAATCGCTATGAGAGCCGTCGCGGCGACCTGACCCGCCCCATATTGCAACCCCGCCAGATCCTTCTCGATATCGATGAGTTTAACGGTGCCCTCAAGTCCATGCCGAGAGCCATCTTCTCCGCCGAAACACTGCCGGAAAGCCAGGGCAACTACAATTTTGCCACCCTGGTACCGCCGACCCTACCCGTAGATGGTAAAGCTGAACAACCCATGGCAGCTCTGGAAAGCTACCTGATGGAATACTCCGGGCGGGTGCTTTTCTGCGCGGAAAGTGGCGGGCGCCGTGAGGCATTGCTGGAACTACTGAAGGGCATTCGCCTGACTCCCCCAGCCTTTGCCAGCTGGGAGGCGTTCCTGAAAAGTAAAGAATCCATTGGCATCACTGTCGCCCCCATTGATCAGGGAATGCTGCTTGCCGATCCTGCCATCAACCTGATCGCCGAGCCGCAACTGTTTGGCGAGCGGGTACTGCAACAGCGCCGCCGCAAGAAAGCCAAGGATGACGCAGACAACGCAGTTAAAAACCTGGCGGAGCTACGCATAGGCGCTCCTGTAGTACATATTGATCACGGCGTGGGACGCTATCGCGGTCTGCAACACTTGGAAATCGACGGGCAACCAGCTGAGTTCCTGACCCTGGAATACGCCAATGAGGCCAAGCTCTATGTGCCCGTGGCCAGCCTGCATCTGATCAGCCGCTACTCCGGAGCTGATGAAGCCCTGGCACCATTGCATAAAATGGGTAGTGAACAGTGGCAGAAAGCCAAGCGCAAAGCCGCTGAAAAAGTGCGCGATGCCGCCGCAGAACTCCTTGATATCTACGCGCGCCGGGAGGCGCGAGTCGGCCATGCCTTTGCGGATCCCAAACTGGCCTATCGCGAATTCTCTGCAGGCTTCCCCTTTGAGGAAACGCCAGACCAGCAGCAGGCAATTGAATCCGTGATTGGCGATATGTTGTCAAAGAAACCCATGGACCGACTGGTGTGTGGCGATGTTGGCTTTGGGAAAACTGAAGTCGCTATGCGCGCAGCTTTTGTCGCCGCCCATGCTGGAAAGCAAGTCGCCATGCTGGTACCCACCACCCTACTCGCCCAGCAGCATTTCCAATCTTTCCAGGACCGCTTTGCCGACTGGCCTATCAATATTGAAGTGATTTCCCGCTTCCGCTCCGGCAAGGAGGTGGACAGCGTGAAGGACAAAGTCGCGAGCGGCAAGGTGGATATCCTGGTCGGCACCCACAAGCTGTTGCAAAGTGACCTGGACTTTAAAAATCTGGGACTGCTGATTATTGATGAAGAGCACCGCTTTGGTGTACGCCAGAAAGAGCGCCTCAAGAGCCTGCGTGCAGAGGTGGACATCCTCAACCTGACTGCCACACCGATTCCACGTACTTTGAACATGGCGATGGCTGGTATTCGCGACCTCTCCGTGATTGCCACTCCACCGGCGCGCCGCCTATCGGTAAAGACCTTTGTGCGCGAGCGCGATGACGCCCTAGTAAAGGAGGCCATTCTCCGGGAAATTCTGCGTGGTGGTCAGGTGTATTTCCTGCACAACGAAGTCAAGAGCATCGAGCGTATTGCCCGGGAACTACAGGAACTGATTCCCGAGGCCCGCATTGGTATTGGTCACGGGCAGATGCGCGAGCGCGAGTTGGAGCAGGTCATGAGTGACTTTTATCATAAACGCTTCAACGTATTGGTATGTACCACCATTATTGAGACGGGTATCGACGTACCCACTGCCAATACCATACTGATCGAGCGCGCTGATAAATTCGGCCTGGCTCAGCTACACCAGCTGCGCGGCCGGGTGGGACGCTCCCATCACCAAGCCTACGCCTACTTACTAACCCCCAACAAACGCTCGATGACCGGTGATGCCATCAAGCGGCTGGAAGCCATTAGCGAGGCCCAGGACCTCGGTGCGGGCTTTACCCTGGCGACGCACGATCTGGAAATCCGTGGTGCCGGTGAGTTACTCGGTGAAGAGCAGAGTGGGCAGATCCAGAGTGTCGGCTTCAACCTGTATATGGAAATGCTGGACCAAGCGGTGAAAGCAATTCGCGAGGGGCGCACACCGAACATTGATGACCCCCTGGAATCCCCGGCAGTAGACGTGGACCTGAGAGTGCCAGCACTAATCCCCGAGGACTACTTACCCGACGTACACGGACGCCTGATGATGTACAAGCGCATCGCCAATGCCGCCGATCGCCAACAGCTCAAGGAACTGCAGGTGGAGATGATCGACCGCTTCGGCTTGTTGCCTGAGCCAGTAAAGCATTTGTTCCGCACCACAGAAATCAAGCTGAAGGCGGATAAAATGGGCATTCGCAAACTGGAGGCCTCAGCAGTGAGGGGTCGAATTGAGTTCGCCGAAAACACCCAGGTGGACCCGCTGACTCTGGTCAAATTGGTACAAACCCAGCCCGGACGCTACCAGTTGGCGGGCGCCAATCAGCTGAACTTCAGCCTGGATGAAGAAGGCCCGGACTACAAGCTTCAGGAAATCAATGAAGTGTTGGAGCGGCTGGCACAGTGATACTATCCCCGCAATCAGTGAGCTGATTGATCGACAGGGGCGCAGCCCCCTGCCAAAATCACCGGCACCAACAACTGGTTGCGGGCCTCTCCACAAGGTACCGACAACAGAATGATGACAAGTGGTAACCCCATGACCATGACAAGGATTACTCGCCTCTGCTCCACCCTGGCCCTGGCCCTAGCCACCGCTGGCACCCAGGCGGCCAACTATGCCGGCAGCACCTTCGAAATTGAAATGATTATCTTCGAACGTCCCCAGGGTATGGCACGGACTAATGAAACCTGGCCAGCAAGCCCACGCCTGGAGTACCCCTCCCGCTGGGTGGATTTCGAGACTCAAAATAAAAATGCACCAGTCACCACCGAAACGCTTTTCTTGGCTGAGCCTGAAGCTGACCTCGGTGGAGAATTGGCTAAAGAGGAGGAACTCCGGGGCCTTGAATCAGCGGACTTTAGCAGTGACGAAACAAAGGAGAGACCACTTTCCAGCCTGCTCCTCTCCCCCGCACCCACAATACTGGATAACAAAGCAAGTGCCCTGGCAAGGGGTGGCGACAAAGTCCTATTTCATAAAGCCTGGCGGCAGGTACTAAAGCAAAAGCGTAACTCCCCCGCGATCCTGATTGACGGTGGGGACAGCTTCCAGGGGTATAATCAACTGGGCGGCTCTGTAACACTGAGCGTGTCTCGCTACCTGCACATCAGCACCAATCTTTGGCTGAGTGATTTTTCCACGGCTGCGACAGCAGAGGAAGGTATATTACTACCCAGGCGCCCCCGCGCCGCTGCCGAAACTCCCCTAAGGGTATTAAGCTCAGCGCAACCGGCAAATAATAACGGCTCCTATGACGGCCTGGCGTTACAAGAAGACAAGTACTCCCTTGGGAACTACGAGCCCATCACCTTGGGAGAGCCCCAGCTGGAGACTGAGCAAGCGGTCTATGTTGCCCACGCAGCCCGGTTACAGCACGAGCGTCGTTTACGCAGTGGCCAATTACACTACATTGACCATCCCGCTTTTGGCATCCTGATAGAAATCCGTGCAGTAGCCAAACCAAAAGAGGAAAATAACAAAGATACCCCGATTAATGAGAACAACGTTACAAATATGAAAACCCAATAAAATAAAAATATTACATTACTAAAATTACTACTGGGTCAGAAGGAAAGAATACACTGCACTCGATACGCGCTGTGAATACATCCCTGTAAGTTCGTAATCGGCATCCATGCCTCATACGGTTCCGGACGCAGTGTGTTCTTTCTTTCCCTCTTTTTAGTATAAACAGCTCCACTAACATGCAAGCCTGCAAAAATTTATTCGATACCAGAAAACAATAAAGTTGAACAACCACCACCCATAATCATGGAATAGGTTAGATCCGGCCATATGTAAACCACCCGTTCCATAACAGTCAAAAAATCCGGTTTTTATTGCCCTAGCATTTACCCAATAAAAGAATAGAGTTTTCTAAATTCCACCAGTCGAAATAGCCTCTAAAAACATCAAATAAGTTTCAATTTTTTAGAACCACCCAATGAATATTCATCGGATTCAACAAACTGAACTGTAAGAAAATAAGCCGGCATACAGCAAAGACGAGTATCCAAACCAAAAGGAGATATCAAGTCACAATAAAAAATATCTGCTCACCAGCAGGGAAAAAAAATAAGAGCAGAGATGGGAAATAGAAAAGCGAGCCAACCAGCCCGCCTTTCCAGAGGCGCTGGCAGAGCAGGCAGTAGGAAATCCGCACAACTCTACACGACAACAGTTCTTTCAACGAGCGATCCGAGAATCACTCACAGGGAACAACATCTTCCGCCAGCAGTCCTTTGTCACCTTGTTGCATTTCAAACTCTACCGACTGTCCCTCGTTAAGAGTTTTATAACCCTCACCGCGAATGCTGCGATAGTGAACAAAAATGTCTTCAGTTCCTTCTCCACAGGTGATGAAGCCATAACCCCGTGCGTTATTAAACCACTTCACAGTACCTGTAACGCGATCACTCATTGAGAAAACCTCATTATTGTTATTGCGCCTACCTCTATTACCTCATTACTGCATTCGGCAAGAGGGGCAAACGCCACCCCATTGTTAACAGACTGCTCCATGCAGAATGCTATCTTGCTTAACCCTTTAGGCAGATCCCCAAAGGACGTAACCTGATTCTTAGATAAAACAGCGCCAGTGTCTAGGTTTCTATGTGAAATAAATACTACGTTTTTACCAATATGCGTAATTAACCGTCAAAATTTCACACAGCCCCATATATAAACTAACCATATGTACCTTATTGCACTCCCGATACTCAACTGTCTAACGCGGCCTCTCGCGCTAATGAAGGAATATCAGCAATATGCACTGTCGAGGTCGGGAACGCGCAGGATGCACCATGCCTTTCCACGATTTTAAGGATAGTTAACAGTACATCCTGTTTAATCTCATGATATCGCACCCAATCGGTGGTTCTGGTAAAGGTATATATAAAGAAATCCAGCGAAGAGGCAGCAAAACTGTTGAAGTTGACTATCAGGGTCCGGTTAGAATCTATTTCGGGGTGCTGCTGTAACATATTCTTAACATCAGCCACTATCACCGCCATCAAGTGGGCGTCTTCATAGCGAATGCCTATGGTCTCAAAGATTCTGCGGTTGAGCATCCTTGAGGGGTTCTCTACAGAAATCTGGGTGAACACACCGTTTGGCACATATACCGGGCGCATATCGAAAGTGCGTATGCGGGTCAGTCGCCAGCCGATATCCTCGACCGTCCCCTCGATCTCCTTATCCGGAGAGCGTATCCAATCTCCAACCGCAAAGGGGCGATCCAGGTAGATCATCAGGCCACCAAAGAAGTTGGCCAGCAGATCCTTGGCTGCAAAACCCACCGCCAGACCACCAATCCCACCGAAGGCCAGCACCCCACTGACGCTGTAGCCGAGGAACTGCATAATCACTATACCGGCTGTGATGGCGATAGATGTCCTCACCAGTTTACCGATCGCCCTCACCGTAGTGGCATCCATCGGCTTGCCAATATAGCGGGGATTACACAGGTTACGCTCCGCGCTATGGGAAAAGCGCCAAGCAAACCAGGAGAGCACGAAGATTAGCCCTATTTCCCGCGCCGGCTCAGCCAGAGAGAAAATTTCAGCCCCGGTAGCCTTCCCTGCACGCTGTGCGGCAATAGTCAGCCCTAATAGCCACACAAGCACCTGCCCAGGCGGGGACAGAGCGCCAACCAAGGCGTCATCCCAGGGATTGACGGTCTTCTCTGCCCGTACAGCCAAGCGCTGTACAAAACGACCAAAGATCCAGGCCCCCAATACAGAAACCAACACTATGAGGAAAACCCATACTATCCAGACATGGTTTTCACCAAGCCACGACAACAGTATGCTTTCTACGGATTCCACGAATACCCCCTCCGCTTTTTAAAATCAGGCCCGGTACCACTATTGCTTTCTCGGCTATCAAGCCCCGTGCCGGTACTATGCCCTCAATTTCCTCTGGACATTATCGAAGCTAACCACTCGCGGGTTCTGTGCCAGCGCGCACTCTTTTCCAGTTCTGTCCAAGAAGTGATCGACGGCCGGCCACGCATGGCCTTAAGTCGCTCAACGGACTCTCGCTGGGGAAGGTTGCCCCGCAATGCCGCAAGCGCCTCCAGGACGCCGGCTCGATTGTTACACACCACACCCATATCGCAGCCCGCCTCCAGGGCCGCTCGAATTCTCTCTCCATAGCCGCCGGCGGCTCCAGCCCCCTCCATCGATAGGTCGTCGCTAAAGATTACGCCGTCAAAACCCAAACGCCCCCGCAGAATATCCTGCAGCCAGTAGCGGGAGAATCCCACGGGTTGGCTATCGATATTCACAAAGCGGATATGCGCAGGCATTACCGCGCTCAACTCTGACGTCGCAATACAATCGACAAATGGCAAGGCATCTGACCCCATCACCTGCTCTAGGGTGCGATCATCCTCCGGCAATTCCACATGACTATCCTCAAGTACATGGCCATGTCCAGGGAAATGCTTGCCCGTTGTCGCCATCCCCGCTTCACGCATTCCCCGCATAAACGGCCGCACATATGCTGCTAAGCGCTGGGGGTCTACACAGAAGCTGCGGTCACCGATCACCCTGCTGTAGCGCTCATCTGCATCCAGCACTGGGGCAAAGCTGAAATCCACCCCAACGGCGAGAAGTTCCGCTGCTAATAGCCAGCCTACATCCTGCAATTGCTCTTCGCTCGCTACCGCGGCTAATAGTTGCATAGATGGCAAGCGTGTAAAATCCTCACGGAATCTCTGTACTCTGCCACCTTCCTGATCCACCGCCAACAAAATCTCCGGGCGTATCCCTCGGATAGCAGTCACCAACTCCTGTAACTGCGCGCGATCGCGATAGTTACGGGAAAAGAAAATCAACCCACCCACAAGGGGGTGGCGTAGTAGCTCAGAATCCTCATCGGTGAGTTCAAGCCCCTCGATATCGACCATAACCGGTCCTGGGGGTGCAGACATATTCGACTCCTCTTTTATCCACCAGCTCAACCGCCTGGGGTTAACCGGCCTCCACTTTCAGCATTGCTGAAGCCGCTGGCACCAAGCGCTCCAGAGTTTCCGGCAGGCTGCTCTGCGCACCAAAATCCTCTCTCAGAATAGCTTCTATGGCATCGTAACTCGACAAAGTAAAGATGGTGGCACCCAGCATAAAATAAAGGCGCCAGTAGAAGGTGACGGGGTCCACCCCCGGTAAGGCTTGCGCCAACAAACCGGCAAAGCGACGGTAACTATTACCATATCGAGCCACTATAAAGCGGCGTAAGTGCCCCTGGAACTGCGTGTAGGCCAGTCCCAGCAAACGCATAAAACGTTGCGGGTCGAGCCCCCGTTCACTCAAACCACCCAATCCGACGCGGAAAAGGCTCCCCACCAAGTCTTCGACCCGGAGTGTTCCACCTGTTGCGACGCGCTGATCCAGCTCCGCCTCAAGAGCATCGGTAAAAGGGGTTAGGAAGCGTTCGAATACCGCTTGAATCAACTCTTTCTTGGAACCGAAGTGATAGTTGACCGCAGCCAGGTTGACTCCCGCTGTACTTGTAATTGTCCGTAAAGAAGTCTCGGTAAAACCACGCTCAGCGAACAGGGCTTCTGCAGCATCCAAAATGCGGGTGACAGTATCCGTCTGACTCATAAGTCTCAAACCATCATTTAAAACAACTGTTTAACTCCCGCCAGAGTAGCATATTCCACTGTCGGACTAAGGGCGCATTGTGCCTTTCAATATAATAAGTGCCCGCCTGAATTTAAGATTGCGTTAATTAGCTTAAGAAATTTTAGGAAGGCGTTATAGGAAGACCGAAAGGTTAGATGATTACTTTGCGGTAAAAATCCACACCAGTGGCTGTGCCATAGTCATCAGCGCTCAGCTGAGAGTCGATAGCTGAGTTCATCATAATCCAGCTCTGGACGGCTGGGCAAAGCTGTGCCTGGTGACCCAGGCCAGTCGAAGCGTCAACCCCCACAACCAAGATAAACTCCAAAAAATTGTCCAGAATAGTATTGAAGCTAAGATTTGCGAGAATTCTAGCCATAGGTTTGGCCATTCCCCTGACCGCAATCCTTTTGACTATATTCAGCTGTTACTGTCTTGCACCAACTGCGCTTCCGCGAGTTTCTTGAGGGCTACTCTGTCAATTTTCCCTGTTGGGTTTATTGGCATGGCATCCAGGATTTCGATCACTTCTGGAGCTTTGTATCCAACGCGCTCCCTCGCGCAACGTATGACCTCCTGAACACAAGGCACAGGTGCATTTTTCTTCAAGGTAATATAAGCCCATAAGTTCTCCCCGTGAGCATCATCGTGGATACCAATCACACCAGCGAGATCCACAGACGGATGCGCCATTACCGCTTCTTCAACCTCCTGAGGTGATAAGTTTGAGCCATCGTGGACAATGATCTGCTTCTTTCGACCGCGAAACCAGAAGCAGCCTTCGGGGTCGACACGCATAACATCGCCGGTATCGAACCAGCCATCGGTGAATGCTTCCCTATTCGCTTGAGGATTCCGCCAATATCCAGTCATCACCGGAATCCCACGGAGCCAAAGATTACCATCGACTTCAGGTGCCACTTCTCTTCCTTGATCATCACGCAGGCTAACGATGTAGCCTGGAGCAACAGTGCCCACAGATCCAGCTTTATCTGGTGAGCGCGACTGATTAAAAAGACAGTCTGGAGCTTCTGTCAGTCCATAACCCTCCTGGATCATCAGCCCCGTTTTGTTGGTAAATTCAGTGGCAATGTTTGCTGGAAATTTGTCTCCCCCCGTAAAGCACACACGAAGTGAGGTAAAGTCCTCACGCCTGGCATTTGGGTTGCGCTCCATAGCGATAAATAACGCCGGTACCATCACCAGGATAGTTGGCCGGCTACGCCGTAATATCGAAAGAATTTCTTCACCGTCAAAACTGTGTGGAATGACCACCGTCGCTCCTACTGAAAACGCTGCCAAGGCCGTTGAAAGTGATCCAACATGTGCGATTGGGCCTCCAGGCAGGACAGTGTCGTCCGGTGATAAATCCAGCGCAGCGGCAAAACTCGCCACAATGGACCCAAAAGAAAGCAAGCTATGGATGACACCTTTTGGCTTACCTGTACTACCTGAAGTAAAAAATAGAAATGCGGAGTCATTTATGTCCGCTACAGGTAAGTCAGTAATTTTCCCCTTGCTTTCCACCAAGTCTTCAACGCGTCTTGCATTTTCAATTACACCACCAAAAGAAAGAACACCTTTTTTCAATTTACTGATAAATTTACTTGCCCAAATATCCTCGCCACGTTCAGCACTCACACTCAACGCTACTGCGCCACTCACTTCAAGGGCATAGTCAATCTCAGGTAATGTATATCGATAGTTCAATGGAACTACAACCAAACCAATTTTCAAGCATGCGAGATAAAAGATAAGAGTCTCGCCTCGATTGGGCATCAAAGATGCGATTCGATCACTTTCCTGTAACCCCATTGCGGCCAAGCCCAGTGCAAAAGCATCAATATCCCGCTGTAATTGTCGCCAGGTCCATATTTGATTTCCAGATACAAGTGCCGTCTCATCTGGCCTACTTTCCAGAGCAGATAATAAGAGGTCTGTTAAACTAGCAAGTCTCGATAATTGGGGACCGAAAATAGGCAAAGTTAGGTTTCCTGAAATGGGCTACGGGCTGCCTCGTAAGTTAGAGAGGTTGAAATGGGGGGAAGCCTAAAAACACTAATTGAATTACTTTTAGTTATTCCCTAGTACGCATATATTTCATAATCAAGTCCGCTGTCTCTTCGACAGTATCGACGATATGGAACAAGTCCAGATCACTAGCATCAATACAATTGCGCTCAAGCACAGTGTTTACCAACCAGTCATAAAGCCCCGTCCAGTAGCGTTTACCCACCAGCACTATTGGAAAACGCCGCACCTTTTGCGTTTGTACCAAGGTTAGTGCTTCAAACAGCTCATCCAGTGTTCCGTAGCCTCCAGGTAATCCTACAAAGCCTACGGCATGCTTAACGAACATAAATTTACGAACAAAAAAGTATCGGAAATTTAAACTGATATCCTGGTAAGGGTTCGCTGTTTGCTCGAATGGCAGCTCAATATTTAGCCCAATTGAAGTGCCGGGTTGATCGAAAGCGCCTCGATTGCAGGCCTCCATCAGTCCCGGACCTCCACCAGTAATAACCGGGACACCTTCCGCCGCCAACAGCTCTCCCAACTTTACCCCCTGTTGATATTCCGGACTGTCCTCGGTAAATCTCGCCCCCCCAAAAACGGTTACCGCCCCACTGAGCGGCACCAAACGCTCTATTCCATCGACCAATTCAGACTGTATGCGTAGAACTCGCCAGGCCTCTGGCATTTTTACATCTAGCATTATTCTTTTCCCTCGCTGTCAGGTCTTTCAACTATCGTCTTCATGCCTTGTTTTCATAAACAATGTAGCAGCTTATGAAGAGAGAGGGAGTGAGGATTGCGTGAACCTTAATTCTGTATATAATCCCAGCAACTGTATATAAATACAGAAAAACTAGGTAACTCTATGACCAATCTCACCGCACGTCAGACTCAAGTTTTAGAACTGATCAAAGCCTATCTGGACGATACAGGCTATCCTCCGACCCGAGCAGAGATCGCTCAAGAGCTGGGTTTCCGTTCGCCAAATGCCGCTGAAGAGCACCTGAAAGCACTAGCGCGAAAAGGGGCTATTGAGATGGTCGCTGGCGCCTCCAGGGGAATTCGCATTCCCGACCATCAATCGGGCTTGCCGATTGTCGGGCGCGTGGCGGCGGGCAGCCCCATTCTGGCAGCTGAGCATATCGAAGATTATTGCGACCTCCCCGCCAGCTTCTTCCACCCCCCAGCAGACTACCTGTTGCGCGTACATGGTATGAGTATGCGTGACGCAGGTATTTTGGATGGCGATCTTCTCGCAGTACAGAAAACCGAGCAAGTCAGGAATGGCCAGATTGTCGTAGCTCGTATTGACGAAGAGGTAACCGTGAAACGCTTTCGCCGAAAAGGCAATCAGGCAACTGTGCAACTACTGCCAGAAAATGAAGATTTTGAAACCATCCAGGTGGATATGCGGGACAAGAATTTTGTCATCGAGGGGCTGGCGGTAGGTGTCATTCGCCAGACCCCTTAACTACCCAACCAATAGCCCCCGGCTAAAACAACAACAGCGGCCTTTGGCCGCTGTTGTTTCAAATCTGCGTTAACCTTTCAATTAGTGAATCGTGTGATTAACCGGCATTGACTCATCTTCTTCCTCAAAGTACCCGGGCTCCAGATCATTCAAATTCTGTACTGCCTCAATACCAGCTTCCAGCATTGCACGGGCCACGGCCACTTTATGTTTTCTCAGAAACTGGAGACTCTCGGCTGAGAAATGAATACTCACCAGAGGGTCCTCCTTGTGGCCGGCACGGCGCAATGCCACGTCGCCATTGGCCAGCTCGATAATTTCAAAAGTTTCTGAGGACATTCGATTTTCCTTCACGGCACATCAGTTTGCGCCAAGTGTACCACAGGCTTTTTAAAAGTATCAGTGGGCGCAAACTACAAGGAAGAAACTACGCAGGTATCCGGTTCAACACTCTTCCAAATTGGCGCGCTGCCGATGTACCAACTCACTCAGGGCCGCATGCCATTCCTGTAGCACTTCAGCAGAAACAACCAAAGGTACGGGACTGGCAACATTGTGCAGAGGGATAAGGTTGGCCCCTTTGCGTATGGGCTCTGGACTCGGGGAAAGGCTTAGTAACCGGCTCCAGATCAACAGCAGCTGGCTCAGCCAGGTATCAGACTCAGAGCCCAACTGCTGTAGCTCCTTAACTTCATTGCTGGCCCGCCCCTGAGCCTCTAGGCTGTCTGCGATGATCTGCAGGGATTCAGGCTCAATATCCAGCTGCAATTGATGGGACAATTCAGCGAGGAAAGCCTTGTAGGCTTTCCAGAGCTGCAATATTACCCCTTCCTCCAGCGCAGTCCTTTGCAGTGGCGTTTCACAGGTCATCTGCAACAACAGCTGGGCTTTGCGCAAGGCTGAAGCAACCTGGCCAGTATAGGGGTTACTCATTTACTTCTTTGCAGCCGCTTTCTTACGTACAGGTTTACGTTTCGCCGTAGTAGCCTTGCCAGCTTCAACCTGCCAACCACCATCTCGATAGAAGGCTCGCCAACCAGTCGCTTTGCCCTCTTCTTCAGACTGTACATATTGTTCCTGTGTCTTGCGGCTAAAACGAATTACAGTGTCCCGCCCCTGATCATCCTCTACAGGTGCTGAGAATAGGAAACTGTATTTGGGGTCGATCTCGCTTTTATGCGGGAGCAACTCTCTAACCAGGGGAGCGCGAGTCTCTCGATTTTTGGGGAACTGGCTGGCTGCAAGAAATAAGCCCGAAGCTCCATCACGCAGGATGTAGTGGTCTTCTACCTTTAAGCAAGCCAACTCCGGCATAGGTACCGGGTCCATTTTGGGAGGGGCAGGCTGGCCATTCTTCAACAGCTTACGCGTGTTCTTACAGGTTTCATTGGTACAACCAAAATATTTACCGAAGCGACCTGACTTTAACTGCATATCACTGCCACACTTATCGCATTCGATAATTGGACCGTCATAGCCCTTAATTTTAAAGGTACCCTGCTCCACTTCGTAGCCACTGCAATCCGGATTATTGCCACAGATATGCAGTTTGCGGTGCTCATCAAGAAGATAGCTATCCATCGCCGTACCACATTTGGCGCAGCGGCGCTTTTCCCGCAGCAACCGGGACTCTGCCTCTTCATCCATGTCTGCATCGACCGCTTCATCACCTGAAACCAGGTTCATCGTATTCGTGCAGCGCTCTTTGGGGGGCAGGGCGTAACCAGAACAGCCAAGAAATACTCCTGTAGAGCCGGTGCGAATCTGCATATGGCGACCGCACTTTGAGCACTCAATATCCGTATCTGTCGGCGTATTGCGACGCATCCCTGCGTCGGAGGACTGGGCCTTTTCGAGTCGAGAGGAAAAGTCCTGGTAAAATTCATCGAGCAACTGCTTCCAGCCTTTATCACCATCAGCCACGGCATCCAGGGATTCTTCCAGGCTTGCAGTAAACCCATAGTCCATCAAATTCTTGAAACTTTCGCTCAGTCGATCGGTAACGATATCGCCCATTTTCTCTGCGTAGAAACGGCGATTCTCGAGACGTACGTATCCACGATCCTGGATGGTGGAAATAATCGAGGCATAAGTGGAGGGACGACCAATACCGCGTTTTTCCAATTCTTTTACCAGG
This sequence comes from Microbulbifer epialgicus, assembly GCF_041447265.1. Lineage (NCBI taxonomy): Bacteria > Pseudomonadati > Pseudomonadota > Gammaproteobacteria > Cellvibrionales > Microbulbiferaceae > Microbulbifer > Microbulbifer epialgicus. Next base: position 28,773 of record NZ_JBGMEK010000030.1, on the reverse strand, counting down.
GCCGCCTCGCTGAAACGAGCCGGTGGTTTGGTAAAATGCTGTTTTGGATCTAGCTTTTCCAGGGCCAGTTTGTCCCCAACCTTCACATCCGGCAGCACCAGATCTTCATCTTTCTTACCTGCTGGCGGCGCGACTTTAAGGAAACCATCGAAGCGGATAACCCTGCCGCGGGCGCGCAGCTCAAACTCACCGGCGCTCACCACAATGGAAGTGGAGGTAAATTGTGCGGGAGTCATTTGGCAGGCAACAAACTGCTGCCAGATCAGGTTGTAAAGCCGCTCCGCATCACGCTCCACACCTGACAGCATATTGGGGGCCACACGCACATCAGAGGGGCGAATCGCTTCGTGCGCCTCTTGAGCGCCCTCTTTGCTGCTGTAGCTGTTTGGCGTTTCCGGCAGGTATTTATCACCGTAGTTGTCGCCAATGTACTGCCGCGCAGACTCCACTGCCTCTTTGCTAAGGTTGGTCGAGTCGGTACGCATATAAGTAATATGGCCCGCTTCATACAGGCGCTGAGCCAGAGTCATGGTTTTCTTGACACTGAAGCCCAGGCGATTGCTGGCCGCCTGTTGCAGAGTCGACGTAATATAGGGCGCACCAGGCTTGGAGCTGGTGGGCTTATCATCGCGGCCACTGACAACAAATTCGCTGGATTGCAGCTTTTGTGTTGCACTTCTCGCATCGGCTTCGTTAGTTGGCCGGAACGCCTCACCAGCCTGTTTTTTCACTTCAAGGCGCAGTTTGTTCGCCTTTTTGGTGGCCGTGTCAGCGAATAGTGTCCAGTACTCTTCAGGGTTAAACGCGCGGATCTCCCGCTCCCGCTCCACTACCAAGCGCACGGCTACGGATTGCACGCGCCCCGCAGAGAGCCCCCTGGCGACTTTCTCCCACAATAGTGGCGATACCATATAACCAACGATTCGATCGAGGAAACGTCGCGCTTGCTGGGCGTTAACCCGGTTGATATTCAGACGTCCCGGATCTTTAAAAGCCTCTTGGATCGCCGACTTGGTAATTTCGTTGAACACCACGCGGCGATAGCGGTCGTCGTTACCACCAATCGCCTCACGCAGATGCCAGGCAATGGCCTCCCCTTCACGGTCCAAGTCCGTCGCCAGATAAATATGGTCGGCACTCTGGGCAAGCTTTTGTAGTTCACTAACTACCTTTTCCTTGCCGGGAAGGATTTCGTAGTGGGCCTGCCAACCATGATCGGGATCAATGCCCATACGCTTGATAAGCTGCTCCCGGTTTTTCTTGCGCTTGTACGCCTCTTTTGCCTCAGGGGACAGCTTGCGGGTTTCAGCCGCGCGCCGTGCGCGCTCCTTTGCGTCAACCGGTTGCTTATTGCCCCCACCAGTCGGCAAATCGCGAATATGACCGACGCTGGACTTCACTACAAAGTCCTTGCCGAGATATTTATTGATGGTTTTCGCTTTGGCCGGTGATTCGACGATGACCAGTGATTTACCCATAAGCCTTTGATTTCAAATAAAATTTTTACTGCCGCTGGAACCCTTTTAGGCTCCTTGATCGGACCTGTGCTGCGCGAATATATAAGCCCCACTTACTGCGCGGTCAAGCAAAGCTGACAATTTTCCCTAGCCAGTCACAATAATTTACCCCTCTGGGCCACTAAAAAGCCCTTTTGTAGACCGCTCTTCCCACCCCTTGATTAACGGGGAAGGCTAGTCTTCCGGGAGCTTTATCGGACTGGATTTACGTATTGTTTCCTCTATAAGTGGCGTGTATTCCGCCAAGGCTGAGGAGAGCTTTGCAAATACTTGTTCGCCACCACTTTCACGCCATTGCACCCCCAAACCGATATCGGTTGCAATGATTGCGCAACTATCATTGGGGATGGACGTCACCAGTTGATGCAGGTATTTCCAGGCAGGCCTGGGCGCCGCACGGCCATTTCTCCAGTCCCAGTTGCCAGCGAAATTCAGCTCGTGCTCCACTCGTTGACGCTGCAAAGCCCAACCGATTTGCAACCGCTTGCGATCACTCCAACGGTAGTAATAAACAGCGGCCGTTCCCTCATCCAGCGCCGGCGGCAGGGCTTGGATTTGGACGGTAATGCCCTCGCGCGCTGCACGGCCGCGCAGATTGGCCAGGCGTGTGTCCCGCTGGTTGGGTTTTAACCACATCACCGGCCCCAACACCAGTGCAATGGCAAAGCCAATGATAATCACCGGCAGCCACTCAGACATAACGGCTCCTTACTCAGTTGAAAAAAATGACTATTGTGCGGCGCCCTACGTGATCTATGTCAATCAGTTTTTTTTACGGTAGACTGAAAATGTCTGTCGGAAGGTGCACTCTCAAGGCACACAAAAAGGACAGGAGTAAGTGAATTATGGCGAAATACCAACGGATTTTGGTTGGATTGGACCTCTCAGAAGAGTCTTCTCAGGTACTGGAAAAAGCCGCCTCACTGGCGAGAGCATTCGAAGCCGAAGTAAGCCTGGTGCATGCCATTGAGCCCCTGACATTTGCCTATGGCGGGGATATCCCCATGGATTTATCCGAAGTTCAGGATCAACTCCAGAATCAGGCCAAAGAACAACTACAAAAAGCTGCTCTGGCACTAAATATTCCTGCAGAAAGACAGCATGTCATCCTTGGCCAACCCTCTTCTGAGATTCACCGCTTGGCCAAGGAGCTTGAAGCAGATCTAATTGTTATTGGCAGTCATGGTCGTCATGGCCTTGCCCTGTTGCTGGGCTCCACCGCCAATGGGGTTTTACATGGCGCCAAATGCGATGTATTGGCCGTTCGCGTTCATATTGAAGAGGGGTAGCCGGTGCCACGGATGCGGGGGCTAATGCCTAGCACAGCCCCCGAAAGAACTCCGCTACTCATCCCCGCTATCAAGTTCCGACCAGCGCTCAAATGCCGCTTCTAATTGAGACTGTTTCTCAGTAAGTAAATTCAGGCGCTCCTGTACCAGGGACCGCTCCTGCTGGTAAAACTGGGGATCCGCTACCTCGATTTCAATGCTGCTAATTTCCATCTCCAGCTCTTCTATCAACACCGGGAGACTATCTAGCTCTCTTTGCAATTTATAACTGAGTTTCTTTTTCTTCGCCGGCTTTTCCCGTCTCTCTTCTGGCGTTAGTTTAGACTCAGAGACCTTATTCCCTTCACTATTTTCCGGCTTGGTGTCTGCCTCAAAGCTGCCCCCTTGGCGGATAAAATCACCATAACCACCTACATACTCACGAATATGGCCATTCCCCTCAAATGCCAGGCAGGAATTAACCACATTGTCCAGGAAGGCTCGATCGTGGCTCACCAGCAATACGGTACCACTGAACTCCAACAACAACTTTTCCAGTAATTCTAGGGTTTCTACATCCAGGTCATTGGTTGGCTCATCGAGAACCAGAATATTGGCAGGCTGGGAGAACAACTTCGCCAGCAAGGCCCGATTGCGCTCCCCACCACTCAATGCGCCAACTTTCGTCCGTGCCTTAACTCCACTGAAGAGAAAGTCTGATAGATAGGACATTACATGGCGGCTTTTGCCACCTATAGTCAGTGAATCCCGACCCTCAGCAACATTATCCAGCACGGTGAGTTCAGGATTTAGCTGGTCACGGCGCTGGTCAAAATACGCTACCTGCTGCTTGGTACCCAAGCGTATATGGCCAGACTGAGGCTGCAAGTCCCCCAGCAACACGCGAATCAGGGTGCTCTTACCAACACCATTCGGACCAATCAGGCCGACTTTGTCACCGCGCATCAGGGTAAAAGAGAGGTCGTGAATTAACGGAGGCTCGCCTGGGTAGGCAAATGTAACGTCTGTTAACTCCGCTACCAGTCTGCCGGATATCTCACCACTATCGAGGGACATCCGAGCAACGCCCTGTTGGTTCCTGCGCGCCTCTCTCTGACGCCTGAGGGATTGAAGTGCGCGAACCCTCCCCTCATTCCGGGTACGGCGCGCCTTTATCCCCTGACGAATCCAGGCCTCCTCCTGGGCCAGTTTCTTATCAAACAGTGCATCATTCTTAACCTCCTCCTCTAACAGCTTCTCTTTTTCCTCCTGATAGCGCTCGAATTGGCAGCGGAATACGCGCAGATTTCCGCGATCCAGGTCCCAAACAGTGCTGGAGAGTCGCTGAGCCAGCGCCCGGTCATGACTCACAAACAGCAGGGCCCCTCGATAGCTGGCCAGGAAATTTTCAAGCCATTCCACCGCAGCAATGTCCAGGTGGTTGGTAGGCTCATCCAGGATCAACAGGTCGGGCTCGGTCACTAACGCGCGTGCGAGCGCGGCGCGGCGCTGCCAGCCACCGGATAAATCTGCAACCCGCTCCTCAGCATTGAGCCCCAGCCGATCGAGAGCACTGTCTACACGCGGCAAAAGATCCCAGCCGTGCGCTTGTTCAATACACGCTTGAAGTTCGGCCGTGGGATTAATTCGATAGTCGGCCAGCACCTCTCCGATTTGTCCCAGCCCCTTGGCCACATAGCTGTATACCGAGTCCAGGCAATCTGCTGGCAACTCCTGCTCCAGGGTTGCCAGAACCATGCCACTCGCACGGACTATTTCGCCGCCATCCGGATCCACTTGCCCGGCGATCAAGCGCAACAGACTGGACTTACCCTCCCCATTGCGCCCCACCAGGCAAATACGATCACCGCGTTCAATCTTTGCACTGACATTGTCTGCGAGCACTTGGGTCCCGTAGCGAAGACTGACCCCATCCAATAAAAGCAACATAATTAGGCACTACAATTAACAAACCCGACATACAAGCCCGCCAGATCCAAAAGGCGAAACTGATGCTACGGGTCCTGTGAAAAATCCGGTATTTTACGCTTTTTTACCATGTCGTCTCGCAAACTTGCGAGAGCACACACAATGTCGGGGTAACCGTGATGCCAGCTGATGGAAAGAGAACCGCCCTGCTTTCTCTACTCCTGCTTACCTGGACCTGCCTGATTGTGCCAGTTATGGCCTCAGGACAAGAGCGGAAAGCCAGTGCTGTGACGAGCCAACGTGAGAAGCTACGCAATGCTCGACTGGCCATTAAACACAATGATTTGCGCAAACTGAACAAGCTGAAAAGCGAGCTAAAGGACTACCCCTTAACACCCTATCTGGATTATTGGGCGATCAGTAAAAAATTGCGCCATCTGCCCCTGGATAAAATAGATCAATTCCTGGTTGACAATCAAAATACCGCCATTGGTGACTGGATGCGCGTGAGATTGCTCAAGGAACTGGGTCGCCAAGGTCAATTCAAAACTTTCCTGAGCTATTACCAGCCCAAGGAAGAAAATAGCGCCAGCCTGCGTTGCTACTATGCCGATGCCTTGGCCCGACACGGAGACAAAGAAGAAGCGTACCAACAGGTGAATACACTCTGGCTAGTAGGGCACTCCCAGGCGCAAGAATGCGATTCACTCTTTGCTCGCTGGATGCGCGATGGGGGACTCACCCAAGAGATGGCCTGGAAACGCCATTTGCTCGCCGTCAAAGAGGGCAACCTGGAGCTCGCAAGCTATATCGCCAGAAAGATGGAGGGTTCCTACCACCAAAAAGCTACCCAGCTACGCAAAGTACACAAAAACCCTGAACAACTGCTCAACCATTCCAGATTTTTGCAAAACCCTCAGCAAAACCGGGAAATCATTTTGCACGGCCTACATAGGTTAGCGCGAAAGGATGCTTCAACCGCTGAGAAGGCCTGGATGCGCTACAGTGCCAGCCTGCTCTTTAGCGATGCGGAGCAGGAAACCATGCTGCGCCACCTGGCTCGCGAGTTTGCCCGCCAGGATGATATGCCGGGTTTGTTACGCTTGACCAAAATTCACGCTATTAGCGATGGGCGTTCAATTGAATGGCTGGCCCGCCAATCTCTACGGGAGCTGGACTGGGAGCAGGTAGCCTTCTGGATCGACCGGTTACCATCGGAAATACAGAAACATGATCGCTGGCTTTACTGGAAAGCCCGCTCACTGGAGGAGCTTTACGGCAAGACACATTCAGACGCATCCTCAGCCCTGTACCGAAAGGCCGCCCAAGAGCGCAGCTATTACGGTTTTCTTGCTGCCGATGCACTAGGGCAGAATTACAGTTTTGTACACAGACCTGCTCCCATCACACCAATTCAGGTTCAGCAGATGGCCAATCGCCCCAGCCTGCAGCGGGCTCGAGAGCTACAGGCCATTGGTGAACTCTTTCACGCGCGCAGGGAATGGCGCTATGCAACTAAGGACATGAGCCACGAAGAGCTGCTGGCAGCGGGTAAAGTGGCTAGCGCCTGGGGTTGGTACCGCAAGTCGATACAATCAGTACTCGCAGCCGACTACCTCGATGACCTGGAATTACGTTTCCCACTGGCCTTCGCGGATATAGTCCACGATGTCAGTGCCCAGCTAGGCCGACAGAGCACCCCCCTTGAGCCCTATATGATCTATGCAGTCGCTCGCCAGGAGAGCCACTTTAGCCACGACGCAAAATCCAATTCCGGCGCCTTGGGGTTAATGCAGTTACTTCCCTCCACCGCTCGCGCCACGGCTCGCCGTGCCGGGGTACGCTACCGCCGAAGTTGGGACCTGCTCAGTCCAAGCACCAATATTGCACTGGGCAGTTTCTACTTGAGCACTCTGCTCAATCGCTTCGATAATAATCGCTTTCTCGCTGCTGCAGCTTACAATGCGGGCCCTACCCGTGTGACCAAATGGCTGAAGGAAACCCGCAAGCGCCTGCCCTACGATGTCTGGATTGAAACAATCCCCTACAGCGAAACCCGTAAGTATGTACAAAACGTACTAGCCTATACGGTTATTTACGCTTATCGCAGCGGTACTAAACTGCAGCTACTGAGAGAAAATGAAGCCGGTAACAAGTTATGATCAGCCCACCCGTTGCGCCAACCACTCTCCTAACTGCGCCTGGTTAAAAGGCCAGGCTAATACATCGTCAGGATTGCCGAGCCCCACAACTGGGATAGTCAGGTGAAATCGCTCCAGTAGATCGTCACTATCGGCGATATCCACTTCATGCAATTGCAATCCGTACTGTTGTAACAAAGGCCAAATTTCTAATTTGGCCTTTTCACACAGGGTGCACCCCAGAGTGGTATAAAGAATCAGCTCAGAGGATCCGCTCATCCTAAAATTCCCTGAGTATTCGCCCAGTAATAACCGGCCGCACCGGCAGCCAACAGAAAGGCCAGCCCTAAAACTCGGACATTTGCATTGCGCTCTATCTGGGCTTTAGCCTCCCCTAAACCACCCTGCGGTTCATGGTTTGACACCATTAAGGATGACTGGGCGACATCTTCTTTCGCCAGCTCGTTAGGGGGAATATCCATAGATTTCATCACCTCTAGCTCAGGAAGAGCAGGTCTCACAGCCGTCCGGCCAACATCATCTGCCGGACCCACCACAGAGAACCCGAGGGTATCGAAGCGCAAGTCATCGCCACGACGCACTCGGGATTCGGTAACCCTGCGATTATTAACATAAGTACCATTAGCAGAACCCAGGTCAATAACAAATAACAATCCCTCACGCACCTCCATACGCGCGTGACGGCGCGATAGATGAGATAGTGAGAAAGTGATATCGCACTCTTCCGAGCGTCCGACAACTGCGCTGTCCTTCACGGGAAAGACTTTACCGGCGATAGCCCGGTGATTTGCCCGTAAAGCCCAGGCAACATTTTTTGCTGGAGTGGCTTTGAACTTGGTCACCTTGGGGTCGATAATTTTTAGTGTACGGGTACCAACTGTAATTTGGTCGTTTAGCTTTAACCGGCAACTTGTCGAGACGGGCTTGCCATTAATTAATACTCTGGCACCTCCAAATACATTGCCGAGCGCCAACTGGTCCCCTTTTACAGCAATTTTTAAGTGCAATTTCGCCACCGAGTCATCTGCAATACAAAGATCACAGCCCTGATCACGCCCCACAGTTACACCAGGTGAAACCAGCCAAATACTTTGACCCGGGTCTTTTACATCACATAGTTTGAGCATCGAAGCCGCTCCTCAGCCCGAAGGGATTTAAGTCAGGCGCCATCTGACAGACAAGGCCCTCAACTAATAGTAAAAAGTTGCCGGAACCCACATATTTATCGGTAACGCGCAGTTTACCATGAGCAATATCATTAGCCTGTGATTGGGTTTGCAGCTTACAATCGTCTAAAGGTCTAGTATTTAGCCAATACAACGGCGGCTATTTGCTGCTGTCACAAATGTGGCTACATAAAGTACACTTACAGCGCCACAGGGAAGATACGGGCAAATGCCAGGCTGGCAATTCCCGTCAATCATGATGAGATAATATAACAGGTAGTTGCACGCCAGTGAGTGAAGCCAAAGTACGCGAAGTCTCGCGGCAAAGCGAAGTAGTTCAGCGCACACCAAGCACCACACGTAGTGCTGGCGCCACCCATCCCGGTTATCGGCGTGAACAGAACGAAGATGCTTATTGGGCCGATGAATATAAGGGGATTTGGGTTGTCGCAGACGGTCTGGGTGGCCACCATGCTGGAGAGCTCGCCAGCAAGACCGTCGTAGAAGAAATCGAGCAATCCGCTTCAACGGATCGCCACTATGAAAATGCCCTACAAAAAGCCCACTCTTTACTCTTAGGTGATGAACATAGCACCGCTAATATGGGCTCGACTGCGGTTGTTCTCGCGGAGGAAGGAGATTACTTTCATATTTATTGGGTGGGTGATAGCCGTGCCTACTTGTGGACACCGGGCAATAGGAATGGTGAGCTCAGTCAGCTAACTAATGACCACTCCTATGTCCAGATGTTAATGGACTCAGGTGCTATTAACTCTGAAGAAGCGGCAACTCACCCCAATCGTCATGTTATTACCCGATGTATCGGCGGCAGTACTAACCCAAAGTTAGAAATCGATCGGGTTTCCTATCGCTGGGGCGCCGGACAGAAACTTCTGCTTTGCAGTGACGGCCTCAGTTCAGAGGTCGCAAAGGAAAAAATCACGCGAATAATCGCTGAGAATAGAGACAATCGTCGCATAGTAGACCTCCTTATTAGTGCCGCCCTTGATGCCGGCGGTAAAGATAATATAACCGTACAAGTCATTGACGCCCCTCCCCAAGCCCCAGCTCCCACAGAAGCTCCCAGCAATCTCCCTGATCATTTCGATAACACACCAACAACAGGCACTAACAGCAGGAAAGCCTGGCGTATTCTCGCGGCCTTGCTAATTACTGCCGGAGCCATCGCGGCCATTGCGACCGGACTGCCTCAGCTGCTTTGACAGGTCAAAAACGTACTATGGAAGTGGTCAACAGCGGCGGCTCGTCGCTGCAAATTCCCGGTTATCGCATCGTCAAAAAGATTAACCAGGGTGGCATGTCGACTGTTTACCTGGCTATTCAGCGTAGCGTTGGTCGCCAGGTGGCCCTCAAAGTTATGTCGCCGGTGCTGAATGCCGACCCAATCTTCAGTGAGCGCTTCCAGCGGGAAGCCAATATTGTCGGCCAGCTATCCCACCCCAATATTGTCGGCATTCACGATATCGGCCGCTATAAAAGCCTCAACTATATCGCAATGGACTATATGCCCGGCGGCTCAGTGTCCGAGAAGCTTGCCAAAGGCCCACTGGAGCCGCTAGATGCCTTGAATGTGGTGCGACAGATCGCCATGGCTCTCGACCACTCCCATAGCAAAGGTTATGTACACAGGGACCTGAAGCCGGAAAATATCCTTTTTCGAGAAGATGGCTCTGCAGTACTGGGGGATTTTGGGGTAGCCCGGGCTGTCGCTCGCACAACCCGCATGACAAACAGCGGCATGGTGGTGGGGACCCCCTACTATATGAGCCCCGAGCAAGCCCGGGGAGTCGCCATTGATGGCCGTGCCGATCTCTACAGCCTCGGTGTCGTGTTTTATGAAATGCTAACCGGGGCAGTGCCTTACCAAGCTGAAGAGGCGGTGGCTATCGCCATCAAACACTTAACGGACCCCATTCCCAGGCTTCCAGCGCGCCATGCTCTTTATCAGCCATTAATCGACCGCTTCCTAGCAAAAGATCCCGATAAACGATTCCAGCGCGGGTTAGGGGTCGCTGATGCTGCGGATCAACTGGTCGCGACACTTGCCGGCAAGCCCAACAACCAGATAAGCCAATTAAATAATGCCTCCATCGGGGTTTCCAGCCTCGCTCGCGCCTTGATACTCACGCTATTTAGTAGTTTGAAGGACCGTATTACGGGCATCTTGAGAAGAGGAAGGGCAAACCCCGATCCAATTGAACCAGTGCGCACAGAGCAAGAAACCCTGGTACGGTTGCGCCAACTATTCAATGAACCGCCCAAACATAACCGCTGGTGGTTTCTCAGTATAATTATCGTTTTTTCCGGGATTTTCTTCTGGGGGCAATTTAGCCTGGTAAGCGTTAAAAGTGGATGGCAAACTGGTTTTCCAACACTCGACGATGCCAGCCGCTCAAGCGCCACACTTCCCCAGGAACTCTTGCTTTCCAACCACCAGGGGGTAAAAAGTGCGGGTAGTGACGAAATAAAGTCACGAGCCGACCTGTTGCAAGTTAACGCTAGTACAGACGACACGCTTACGCCTAACCTTAACAATAATCCTTCCCAAGTGCCCCTGGACCCAAGTAAAACCCCATTAACATCTCAGGCAGAGACCAACCAAAGCCCGCCACCAACCGCGCCTATCTTGGATACGGCTCCCGTGGATACTCTCGAGACTTATGCCCTCACCGTTAAGGTAAGCCCAGAGGACGCCCGCATACGCATAATGAACATTGCACCGCGCTATCAACCTGGGATCGAATTGAAGCCGGGAAAATACGATTTGGAAATCAGTAAACGCGGCTTTGCCAAGGTCCGCCGCTGGATCGAAATTGAAGATCAAGACATCTCTTTGTCTGTAAAATTGGATCAAACCTATGTTGCAGGCAAGAAAATCCGTTCAAGGCTCTCCTCGGGAGGGCAGGGACCCGAAATGATTGTAATAGGCCCAGGTAGTTTCACCATGGGGAGCAACAGACACTCAGCCAGCAGACCAGCCCATAAGGTAGAAATCCAACACCCCTTTGCCATTTCTTCCCATGAGATCACCTTTGGGGAATATGACCGCTTTGCCCTAGCAACCGGCAGAGCCCGCCCCAGCGATGCGAGCTGGGGACGTGGAGAGCGGCCAGTTATCAACGTGAGCTGGAGGGATGCCCAGAAATATGTCGAGTGGCTATCCAAAGAAACCGGTAAAAATTACCGCTTAGCCAGTGAGGCCGAGTGGGAGTTCGCAGCGCGAGGCAATATCAGTGGACCTTTCTGGTGGCAAAACACTAATGCCCAAGGCAAAGCTAATTGCCGGCGCGGATGCAACAGTGAATTTAATGGCCTATTCACGATAAAAACGGCACCTGTTGGCCACTACGAAGCCAACCCATTTGGGCTTTTTGATACAGCGGGCAATGTGGCCGAGTGGGTGCAAGACTGCTACCAGCCAGGCTATGATCAACACCAAACCAATGCCAGCTCACTGAAGATCGTCAACTGCAAGCTACGCAGTGTGCGCGGTGGGTCAATGAGGGACCCCGCAAACAGGATTACTGCGGATTATCGCAGGGGGCTTAGCGACAGTGCCCGCGCGAAGGATGTGGGAATTCGAGTGGTGATGGAATTCAATTAACAGTAATCAAGGAAACAAAAAAGCCCGGGCACTTGGCGCTCGGGCTTTTCAATAATGCTTGGCTCTACACAGTTACTGTTTTAATTCTCTATAGCCCGAATCTCCCATACATTATGAACCTTCGGGTTTCTCTGAAAATCTTTATCCAGCAACTGTAGCGATTTAACGGAAAATTTCTCGAGAACATTCCCGTCCATCTTGAAGCTGCGTAAGTTGTTGGAAAAGACCAGGGTTCCGCCGGAGGCCAGCAAAACCATGCACTGGCGGATCAACTTTGCGTGATCACGCTGTATATCCAGCACTCCATGCATTTTGGCGGAGTTGGAAAAACTCGGTGGGTCCAGGAAGATCAGGTCATAATAGCCCCGGCGGTTTTGCTGTGCAGAGGTGAGCCACTGCAAACAATCCGCCTCTACCAGCTGATGCTTGTACGGGTCCATACTGTTTGCGCGAAAATTGCGCGCAGCCCAAGACTGATAAGTCCTGGACATATCAACACTAGTGCTCTGCACACTACCGCCGAGAGCAGCCTGTACTGTCGCACTGGCGGTATAGCAGAATAAATTGAGAAACTTCTTGCCAGAGGCTATCTCACGCAAGTGCTTGCGCACAGGCCGGTGATCGAGGAACAATCCGGTATCAAGATAACTCCACAAATCCACTTCAAATTCAGCGCCATACTCTTTCACTCGCAAAGTGGTTCCAGCCTCAGCCTGCTTTTGATATTGGCCGCCCCCCTGCTGCCCGCCTTTATGGCTGTGGCGGCGACGCTCTTTGATACTGATATTGGCACGAGGTAAATCCAGGACAAATTGCACAGCTCGGAGCAAGTCACGCAGGCGATTACGCGCCTTCGCTTCATCAATGCTGGCAGGCGGTCGATACTCTTGCAAGTGCGCAAACAAAGTGCCATCGAGCGCTCTGTATAAGTCCACTGCTGCAGAGTATTCTGGCAAGTCGGCATCATAGAGACGATAGCAATCGACCCCATTTCTGTTCGCCCACTTGCCAGTGGTTCGCAGATTCTTGCGCAGGCGATTGGCCACCATTTCCACTTCAGCCGAAAGCTTGCGCTCTTTCCCCAAAGCCTGGTCCCGCTCACTCCGCTGGAGCACCTGAAACAACAATAATTGGCTGGGAATAGTACCGTTATACAACTGGTAATGCTTGTGGGAGCGCAGCCCGGTGGAATAGCCCAGCTCGGGATTACCCGTGAAGATTCCCACCTGCCAGCCAGAAAACTCAGCTTTCAGCTGGCGCCCCATTTCCGCATAAGTTTCCCGCAGGGCTTCCTGTTCACCCAGTCGCTCACCATAGGGGGGGTTGGTCAGTACCAAGCCCGGCTTGACTTCCCGGTGACTCGGGACTTTGAATGCCGCTACAGGCCTACAGCTGACTCGTACAAAGCGCTCCAGTCCCGCCCTGGCAATATTGGCTTCGGCTGCAAAGAGGACTCGGGCATCCGCATCATAACCGCGAATCTCCGGCAATCCCCTCCCCAAACCAGCGGTGCGACGCTGCAGGGCCTCCTCACGCAATTCATTCCAGATATCATTCTGGTGGTTTAGCCAGCGCTCAAAACCGAAACTTTCACGGAATAGCCCCGGAGCAATATCCGCAGCTATCATAGCCGCCTCAATCAAGATGGTTCCGGAACCGCACATGGGGTCCAACAAAGCCCCACCTTCCGCTGCAATTTGTGGCCAGCGCGCTCGCAAAAGCAGCGCTGCCGCCAGGTTTTCTTTGAGTGGTGCCGCGCCAATTTGAGTTCTATAGCCGCGTTTATGTAGGCTTTCACCACTCAAATCTATTGCGATATCCAGCCTATCCCGGTTTAGGCGCAAGGCAACAGTCAGGTCTGGGTGATGTTTATCAATGCTCGGTCTTGCGCCTGTCTTGGCGCGCAGGCGGTCTACAATTGCATCCTTGGCCTTTTGCGCTCCAAACTGGCTATTACGAATCTCCCGATTAGTGCCGGAGAAGTGCAGCCAAAGTTTGCCTGACGGCCCTATATGTTGCTCCCAGGGTTGTGCCGCTACGGCGCGGTAAAGCTCATCCGCGCCGCCAATTCGCACTTGATCCACCTGCAACATAATGCGATTTGCCAGTCGACTCCAGAGGCAGCAGCGATAAGCGAGCGCCAAGCTACCAGAAAACTGCACGGCCGCAGGTTGCTCCCGCTGAACTTCGGCCCCCAGGGTCAGCAACTCCTGAGCAAGCAAATTCTCCAGCCCTTTGGGACAAGTGGCTGTAAATTTAAATTCTTCAATATGGGAATCTGTCAAAACTATTACTCAATTAACCCGTCAAATATGCGGATTTGTCATACCTTGGGGCGAAGATTAGAACGCCTGCTCCACCTGGCAAGTATGCACAGAGGCCAGCTCCTCGGCGGTATTGATATTCCAGCAAACGTATTTGGCGCAATTATCCCACTTTGTTCGGGTACAGCCTATGTCGGATCTGCTGAATCTTGGCCTGACCAACCAGTCAATGACACTTTACATTATCCCCTCGCCGCCCCCGCAAAAGGCCGAATGCAGGCCTTTCCGTTTGCATGCCCCCCACAATACTCTTGCAGTGTGGAGGAGCGAAAAGACAGGGCGCGGCTACCCAGAGCAAAGATTCACTAAGCTTAAATCGTCGATGCAATAAATGAGTATCTAAAGCGCCGCGCAGCAGTCCGTACATCTACAAGCAGAGGTGCCGTATTGATGAGACGCCAAAAACGTAATCACGCTGACAGGGCCTTCTACAAGGGCTATTTGGCTGCCCTGAACAATAAATCCATTGACAGCTGCCCTTTTATCGAAAGTGACCCTCATCAGGAGTGGGTCAATGGCTGGCGTGAAGGCCGGGAAGACTATTGGAATGGTTTTGACAGGATTACCAAGGCGCAAAAACTGGAGATCTATGGAGCAGTTTCCACAGATATTCAATACCCGGATGGCTGGAGCACACTTTAAAGCACGGGCATCACTCGGTTTTTACCGCAGCCGAACCTAAAAAAAGAAAAGCGCGCCAAATCTCGGTGCGCTTTTCTACTTTCAACCAATAATTGATTCTCGCAATATCTCGCAACTATCGACTGGCTTATACCTCCACAGAGTTCAACAGGGCACTAAGCACTTCCAGTGCGGCGGCGTTCAAGGGCAATAGCTTCTGCCGCTTCGCGAATCAGCTCTGGCCCCCGGTAGATAAACCCCGTATAGACTTGCACTGCGGTTGCACCGGCCCGGATTTTATCTGCTGCACTGTCGCCGTCAAAAATACCGCCAACGCCAATAATCGGGATCTGCTTATCCAGTGCCTTGGACAACTGCGTAATCACTTGGGTAGAGCGCTCCTGTAGTGGCTTGCCACTGAGCCCCCCCTCCTCACTACCATGGGGCAAGTTGGATACCGCCGTCTTATCAATGGTGGTATTGGTCGCGATCACGCCATCAATACTGTACTCGCACAGGGCTTCGGCAATCTGGACAATGGCGTCCCCTTCCATATCCGGGGCAATCTTAACCGCCACAGGAACATAGCGATCACTCTTTTGTGCCAGCTGCATCTGCTTGTCTTTAATACTTCCCAGCAAGCGATTCAAGCTTTCACCAAACTGTAGGTCACGCAGGCCTTTGGTATTGGGTGAGGACACATTGGCAGTAATGTAGTCGGCATAGCGATAAACTTTTTCCATACACAGGCAGTAGTCGTCTGCGGCCCTCTCAACCGGTGTATCGAAATTCTTACCGACGTTGATACCGAGTACGCCTTTGTAACGACGGTGCTTCACCCTCTGAATAAGATAATCGACGCCAAGGTTGTTGAAACCCATACGATTTATAATCGCACCGGCCTCTTCCAGCCGAAACAACCGCGGCAGCGGATTACCCGGCTGCGGTCGGGGAGTTACAGTTCCCACCTCCACAAAACCAAAACCCAGAGCACCCAGCCCATTGAAGGCCTGTGCGTTCTTGTCCAGCCCAGCCGCCAGCCCCACAGGATTGGGCAGGGTCAGCCCCATCAGCTCTACCGGGTCATGGGCTATTGGCTTGTTGAACA
The DNA here is from genome assembly GCF_041447265.1 of Microbulbifer epialgicus. NCBI lineage: Bacteria > Pseudomonadati > Pseudomonadota > Gammaproteobacteria > Cellvibrionales > Microbulbiferaceae > Microbulbifer > Microbulbifer epialgicus. Next base: position 13,053 of record NZ_JBGMEK010000030.1, on the reverse strand, counting down.
CAGACATCAGACCGAGGCGCTCAGCGGCACCGATTGCATCCAGTGAGAGGTGGTGGGCCCGCTCGGGATCGAGCGCAAACAGTGCTTTACGCAGAGTCGAATACATACCTTTCCTTACATGGAGACTGGAACCGCTCGCCAGAAGCAAACGAACGGGATAATGTAATTCAGCATTTCAATACGGGGACACCCTGGGTGACCCCGTCGCAAACCTAACTTTTTTACTCCGTCAGGTTTTCGCGATCCGCTGTCGCATGGGCGAGATACATCAACTCACGCAACGCTACAGTAAACATCGCGAAATCACCCACGGCAGCAGCTTTCAGTTCAGCAATCATATTGTGCCAACGCTGAATGGCAGGCGCCATGATAGCGCTCCAGCGGGACATTGCACTATCTACGTCCAAATTTTCTCCACTAGCCAGGCGCATAATATTCACTGAAAGGGTCGAGAGTTGGCTGTCCAAATCATCCATGCTGGTCTCCCTCGCCTGGGCCTGCCAGAAACTATCCACCGGCAGGTCCACTATCAAGTTGCCAAACCAGTGCAGGTTCAATTCATCCGAGAGCCTGAAGTAAACAGTGGCGACTTCTTCCACCGGCTTACCACTGGCACGGGCAGACTCAGAGATTCCCAATGCTGAATAGAGATAGGTAGGCGATGCGGACAACATTGCCAGGGATTCGGGTACCCCCGCCTCCAACAGCTTCTGGTAACGCTGCTCCCACTCATCGAGCGGAGCCCCGCTCAGAACCTTGGGCAGTGCCTTGATCACCCTTTGCACCGATGTCTGGAACAGCTCACAGTTATTAGCCGGCTCCAACTCACTGCGGCGGTTGCGCAGGAACCAGCGGGTAGCGCGGCGCACACGGCCTATCATGGCGTTCAACAGCTCAGTCTGCAGTTCAGCTGGAACCTTGTAGTCCAGCTTGGCCAACTGCTGCTGAAATTCCGGCATCTTGTAGACGTCGCGGGCGCTAACGTACGCTGCGGTGACATCATTGACATCCGCACCAGTGGCAGTACTAATGCGGTTAAAGAAAGTAATCCCCATGCTGTTGACCATTTCATTGGCCACCTGAGTGGAGACAATCTGGCGCACCAACGGATGCTCATACACCTGTCCCTGGTAGCGCTCCACCAGCTCTGCCGGGAAGGCAGACTCCACAGCTTCCCGCATACGGGGATTATTGGTGATTTCCGCTACTTGCAGCTCTTCCTTCAATTTTACCTTCACGTAAGAAATCAGCACCGACAATTCCGGACGGGTTAGGGACTGGCCCTTGTGTACCCGTTCAGAAATTTGCTCGTTGTCAGGGATGAATTCCAGTGCCCTATTCAGCCGCCCCTCATCTTCCAGGGTGTTGATAGTGCGACGATACTCATCCAGACGTTTGGACACCTGATATTCAGCAACACTTAGCGCGCGAGTCTGGTCGTAGTTATTGTGCAGTACCAGTTCGCTGACCGAGTCGGTCATACCGTGCAGTAACTGATTGCGCTGCTTATCGGTCAAATCTCCATTTGCCACCACCTTGTCGAGGAGAATCTTGATATTCACCTCGTGGTCAGAGCAGTCCACACCAGCTGCATTATCGATAAAGTCTGTATTACAGCGGCCACCATTGAGAGCGTATTCAATTCGCCCACGCTGGGTCATGCCCAGGTTGCCACCCTCACCAAAAACTTTGGCACGCAGCTCGTGACCATTGATGCGCAAGTGATCATTGGATTTGTCACCTACTTCACCATCAGACTCAGTGCCGGCCTTAACGTATGTACCGATACCGCCATTCCAGATCAAATCCACCGGCGCACACAACAATGCACTGATCAGTTCATTGGGAGTGAGCTGATCTTGCTTGATATCGAAAGCCTCTTTCATCTCCGGGGAAATCCTGATTGCCTTGACGCGGCGCTCAAAGATACCTCCCCCTTTGGAAATCAGCTGACGATCATAATCTCGCCAACTGGAGCGCGGCAGATCAAACAGGCGCTTGCGCTCTTCATAACTACTGGTGGCATCGGGGCTGGGATCGATAAAGATGTGCATATGGTTGAATGCCGCCTTCAAGCGAATATGCCTGGACAGCAGCATGCCATTACCGAAAACATCGCCACCCATGTCGCCGATACCAATGACAGAAAACTCTTCTTTCTGAACATCCACCCCCATTTCACGGAAGTGTCTCTGCACTGATACCCAGGCACCGCGCGCGGTAATCCCCATTTTTTTGTGATCGTATCCCTGGCTGCCACCAGAGGCGAAAGCATCTCCCAGCCAAAAACCATAGTCCTGGGCAATACCATTGGCGATATCGGAAAAAGTTGCGGTGCCCTTGTCGGCGGCTACTACCAGGTAGGGGTCATCATCGTCCCGGCGCACAACCAGCTGTGGTGGAACTATCTCACCATCTTTCAGGTTGTCAGTGATATCCAGCAAACCTCGAATAAAGGTTTTGTAGCAGGCGATACCCTCTTCCATCATGGCTTCGCGGCTGCCATCCGCCGGAGGGCGACGCACGACAAACCCACCCTTGGCACCACTGGGGACAATTACCGCATTTTTGACCGCCTGCGCCTTCACCAGCCCCAGCACCTCGGTGCGAAAATCCTCTAGACGATCCGACCAGCGCAGGCCGCCACGTGCCACCTTGCTGCCACGCAGATGGACACCTTCCACCCTCGGTGAATACACAAAAATTTCAAATTCAGGACGCGGTTCAGGAATTCCAGGAATATCCCGAGGACTGAACTTAATTGAGATGTAATCCTTAGGGTGCCCTTCGGCATCGGTCTGGAAAAAATTGGTTCGCAGTGTTGCCAGGATCAGTTCGAGGTAACGGCGCAGCACCAAGTCTTCATTGAGGTTGTCAACACTGTCGAGCCCGTCGTGAATTTTGCTTATCAAGCGCTCAACCCGGGTCTGTTCCTGCTTGCCAGTACTGAGGCGGGGATCAAACAATGCTCGGAACAGTGCCACAAGATTACGAGTGATTTCCACGTGATGGGCCAGAGTCGCTGCAATATAGCTCTGGCTGGCACTGGATTTGGTTTGCTTCAGGTAGCGTGCATAGGCGCGCAGCATGGAAACTTCACGCCAGTTTAGTCTTGCAGCGAGCACCAGGCGGTTAAAGGCATCACTCTCGGCGGTATGGCTCCAGATGGCCGCGAAGGCATCCTGGAATAATCCACGGGATGCCTGAGCGTCAATTTTTGTGGGCAGGCCAAACTCCAAATGGAATTCGTGCATCCATACATCAGTGCTACCACTCGGGCGAATGGTGTAGGGGAATTCGCCAATCACCCTCAGGCCTAGGTTCTCCAGTACCGGGATTACATCGGAGAGGGTAAGACCACTGCCCCAGTTGAACACTTTAAAGCGCAGGCTGCCCTGAGCAGCGCCAACCGGCTGGTAAAAGCTCATGGCCACGCGATTATTTTCATTGAGCCCTTGGATAGCGGCTACATCCTGAACGGCGATGCGCGGTTCAAAATCTTCGCGGTAACCTGCCGGGAAAGCACGGCCATAAATGCGGAACAGGCGATTGCCCTCTTCTTCCCCACTGTTTTCAATTAATGATCTTTGAAATACATCTTCCCAAGAGCGGGTTATATCCACAATCTGCGCCTCCAACAGCGCCACATCTATTTTTACAGGTTCGTCACGTGAGACGCGGAAAACAAAATGCACCCGCGCGAGGATAGATTCAGAGAAGAAAGTCGTGAAGTCCGAATCCTTGGCCTTTATGGCTTTAGAAATGTGAGAGCAGATCAGTTCGCGCACACTACTGCTGAATTGTTCCCTGGGCACATATACCGTTGCGGTAACAAACTTGCCAAAGGGGTCACGGCGCATAAACAAGCGGATGTGCGCTCGCTCATTCAGGCTCAGCACCCCCATAACTACATCAAACAGCTCTTGGGTGCTGCCTTGGAAAAGCTCATCGCGAGGAAATGTATCCAGAATACGACGCAGTGCCTTACCGTCATGGCTTTGGCCGGACAGTCCACTGGATTCGATAATGGATGCCATCTTGCGACGAATAATTGGTATCTTGGCCGGGCTTTCTGTGTACACCGGAGAGGTGTAAAGCCCCATAAAGGCCGATTCGCCAATCACCTCACCCTCGGCGTTATAGCGCTTAACCATAACGTAATCGGAATAAGCACTGCGGTGCACTCGGGATTTTACCGAGGACTTGGCAAAGGTCAGGTAATGAGGGCCCTGGTAAAAGCGCTGCTTGCCCTCACTAAAGGCGGTTTCCGGCATAGGTGCGGCCGCCTCCTCCAACTTTTTGAAAATCCCCAAACGCCGGCCTTCCACCTCACTGAGGATCTTTTTATCGCCTACCTGGCTGAATTCATACTCCCGGTAGCCCAGAAAGGTGAAGTTGCCATCGCGCATCCACTGCATGAAGGCACAGGTTTCCAGCAGGTTTGTATCATCCTCAGAGAGCCCGGCCTTTAACTGTCCTTCCATGGCACTACAGGTTTCGAGCATCGGCGCATAGTCATCAACTACCAGCTCAACATCACCGAGGATATCCTTCAGTGCCGTCGTGAGGCTGGAAGCAAATTCCGCAGATGTGTCATGATTTACTTCGATATAAATCAAGGCTTCGTTGAATAGCTTCGAGCCTTTACTTGGTTTGTACCCCTTTGTAGAGGCGGGCTGTCCCAGGGATTCTTCGTTTGATGGCAACAGGCGCTTCAGCTTCCCACTGGCATTGCGCTCCAGGTGCAATACAGTGCTTTTGATGGAGTGGATCACAGTATTTCTGTGGTTGATCTCCATCCGCACGGAATCCACCAGAAAAGGCATATCACGCACCAGTATGCCGATAACTGTGTGTGAGCACTCCCAGCCATCATCTTCCAGGCGCGGGTTGAAAATGCGCACCTTGGGTAAATCGTCAGAGCGTTGCTGGATAAAGTTCCACCAGGAGTAGATGCAACCGTAAACATCCACCAAGCGCCGGCCCTCCAGATCCTCCAGCGGATACTGGTGCAAGAACTGCTGCGCAAAAGCTACTACAGGCTCAGCCTCACATGCCAATTTATCGCGAATCAGCTCACAAATCTGTGTCACCAACTCATCACGGCTATCGGTAATCACCGTCGCCATATTCACGGGGAACCTCCCAATCTCATTTTTGTCACACCGGATCCAAAGACTGTAGATCCGATAAGATCGTCATCTCATCCCCTGATAGGTGCAGGAGAGAGTCCAAAAAATTACACTTTCAGTTAGCCTTCGAAGGGGCACTACAGCCTCCTCGAAAATATGTCGCTTATTAACAGTGCGCGTGTTCAGTGGTTGCCTCTTCATCTGACGCCGCTAAAATCAACGTGCCCCACCTCTTTGGCGGCGACTATATATAAAAGATGGTAGATAGCCAGCCAAATCGACAGAGCTGGAGCAATCGCATAAGAAGAGACGCTATGGAAGCAAACCGGAATATCAGAGATCGCATCATCAAACTGGGTCAATGGCTGGAAGAGCAAATTATCGGCCAGGAGACGTTGGTCAATCGCATATTGATTGCCCTGCTTGCAGACGGCCATCTGTTGGTGGAGGGCGCTCCGGGCCTGGCCAAAACCAAGGCCATTAAAACACTGGGCGAAGCTATTGAGGGGGACTTCCATCGCGTTCAATTTACGCCAGACCTGCTACCGGCAGATATTACCGGCACCGACATTTACCGGCCGGAAACCGGAGAGTTCCATTTTCAGCCCGGACCGGTATTCCACAACCTGATCCTGGCCGATGAGATAAATCGCGCGCCAGCCAAAGTACAGTCGGCACTGCTGGAGGCCATGGCTGAGCGGCAGATCAGTGTAGGCCGCAAGACCTATCCGCTGCCGCAATTATTTTTGGTGATGGCCACCCAAAACCCTATTGAGCAAGAGGGAACTTATCCTCTGCCTGAGGCGCAACTGGATAGGTTCCTAATGCAGGTGAATCTTGCCTACCCTAACGCAGAGGCGGAAGCAAAAATCCTGCGCCTGGCCAGATCCGAGGCTAGCCTTGGCGAAAATCGCCCCACCGATACCATCGATAAAGAAACTATTTTCCAGGCCCGCAACCAGATTCTGGAAATGCAGATGGTTGAAGCTGTAGAAACCTATACTGTCCAACTTGTCATTGCTACACGCGAGCCGGCGAAGTATGACAGCGAGCTGGCATCATGGCTAGATTTTGGTGCAAGTCCGCGTGCAACCATTGCTCTCGACCGTTGCGCTCGTGCGAGGGCCTGGCTCGCTGGACGCGATTATGTAACACCCGACGATGTCATGGATGTGGCGCCTGACATTCTACGCCACCGTTTACTACTCAGCTTTGAAGCAGAAGCCGCCGGTATAACAACCGACCAGGTAATACAGCGACTACTGCAACAAGTGCCGGCCATCTGATGCACACGGCAACTCCCACAACGGAATTGGATTTACGTGGGGCTTACCCCGAGGTAAGTCCCCTTGTGCAATTGCGTTATATCGCGCGCCAGTTGCAGCTGTTCAAGCCACGCTTGGTGCAAAGTGATCAAGCCGGAAACCTTCTCACCCGCTACCGCGGGCGAGGAATGAATTTTGAAGAGGTGCGCGATTACCAGGCTGGCGACGACGTTCGCTCTATTGACTGGCGTGTAACCGCTCGTACCGGCAAGACTCACACCAAGCTCTATCAGGAAGAACGGGAAAGACCTGTCGTTATCCTTCTGGATCTACGATCACCAATGTTTTTCGGCAGCCACCGCGCATTCAAATCAGTTACCGCAAGCGGCATTGCCGCCGCGCTGGGCTGGACCGGGCTCCAGCACAGCGACCGCATTGGCGCACTACTCTTTTCCGACCGGGAAATCGACACAGTCCGGCCCCGGCGCAGCCACCATGCTGTCCTGTCTATGATTCACAGTACTGTGGCCAGGGCGGCAGAGCTGCGCAACCCGGTAGCGGAAAACGGCAGCCAACCCATGAAGACCCTACTGGAAGAGGCGCGACGTATCGCTCGCCCGGGTAGCGCACTGTTTTTAATCAGTGATTGCCACGACCTCAATGAGCACTGCTCGCAATCTCTTTACTTGCTGACCCGACATACCGACCTGCAGGTACTCAGAGTCACGGACCCCCTGGAGCTAGAGCTACCCACCCAATCACTGACTATTTCCGATGGCCGCCAACGTACATTTCTCAATTCGGGAAATCGACCACTGCGTGAACATTTCGCAGAGAAACAAGCTCAGGCACGAGCGGATGTTGAACAACTTTGCCGTCGACACCGCCTGCCCCTGCTGGATTTCGACAACACCAAACTCCTGGTTTCGGAATTAATGTCATTCTACGGTTCACGCCAACAAAATGGTTGGCATAAAAACAAAAGGCAGTAGTTGTGACGGTTAAAGAAGTAATTTTGTTTTTGACGCCCGGACTCCTTTCCGCAATAGAGGGGGCTAGGCCACTGGGGGAAATATCGTGCTGAGAAAGCAGCAACAATTGCCCACCCCCTCACCTGAGGCCCAGGAGCTACTGGCGCAGTTACATGACATTCAGGAACCCCCGCCCGTGAGCTGGTGGCCACCGGCACCGGGATGGTGGATTCTTGCCTTACTGGGTGTGATTTGCCTAATAGGAGCCTACTTATTAGTCTGGCGCCAGCGCAAAAAAGCCGCCCGCAATCGCTACCGTGTAGAGGCCATTACCTTGCTTGAGGCGGTGGATATAAACCGGCCAACCGCAACTGCCGAGATGAATGAAATTCTCAAGCGTGTGGCCGTAACCACCTTTGGGCGAGCCCGCTGTGGAAACCTCACAGGCTCCCAATGGCTGAACTTCCTGCAGAGCAGTGCACCTGTGGAGTGCCCCCCAGGCGCCCGCAATGCCTTACTTGAGCAACTCTATAGAGGAACGTCCGACCCTGAAAACAATAGCGCACTGTGCCAATACGCTATTGCCTGGGTAAAAGGGCACAGTCCTCAGCTCGACAGCCCTTCTGCATCTATGGGGAAGGAGGCTGCCGATGTTTGAATTCGCTTGGCCATGGGCTTTTTTTCTCGCACCACTGCCGTTACTGATACGCTGGCTATTGCCGAGGGCAAAGCCGCTGAGCAGCGCACTAAAAGTGCCCTTTTACGCAGAACTGTCCCAGCGCAGTGGTGGAGAACAAAGTAATTACCTCAATCTACTACTGCTCATTCTGATCTGGCTGCTACTTATCGGTGCCGCCGCCCGCCCACGCTGGTACGGTGAGCCAATCACCCAGACAAGCAGTGCCCGCGACCTTCTGGTAGCGGTGGATATTTCCGGCAGTATGGAAACTCCCGATATGCTTCTGGGCGGCCGCCCTGCCATGCGCATTAACGCGGTAAAACAGGTTGTCGGGGATTTTGTTGAGCGCCGCAAGGGGGATCGCCTTGGCCTGGTTCTCTTCGGTACCCGCGCCTACTTGCAAGCGCCACTTACCTACGATCGGGAAACAGTGGGCACATTATTACACGAGGCGCAGATTGGCTTCGCCGGCCAGGGCACGGCTATTGGTGACGCTATAGGCCTGTCGGTAAAACGCCTCACCCAACGCCCAGCTGATCAACGGGTACTCATTCTGCTGACCGATGGCGCCAACACTGCAGGAGAAGTCTCACCACTCAAGGCAGCAGAGTTGGCGCAACAGGCCGGAATTACTGTTTACACCATTGGCGTCGGCGCCGAAGAGATGGTCCAACCAGGACTGCTCGGCAGCCGCTATGGCAGCCGCCGGATCAACCCTTCAAGGGATTTGGATAGCAAAACGCTTCAGGCTATCGCCGATAAAACCGGCGGGCGCTACTTCCGCGCACACAGCCCTCAGGAGCTGGCAGAAATTTATGCCGAGTTGGATGAGCTGGAACCAGTGGAGCAAGAAGAGGAAAGTTACCGCCCATTGAAATCCCTGTTTATATGGCCCCTGGGCATTGCCCTGCTGCTTGCAGGCATCTGGGCCACAGCACCTCTCGCCGTCAATATGCGGCATAGGCAAAACGGAAACCGCCAGAGCGTTACCAATGGAGGCCAGGCCCTGTGAGCACACTTGACCTACTCCAGTCATTCCACTTTCTACGCCCTCACTGGTTGTGGCTACTGATTCCCGCCGCACTACTTTGCTGGGGGCTGGGCAAGACCATCCTCAATAGCGCTCAACTGCAAAAAGTGATTGATGCGGAACTGCTACCACACCTGTTGATGCGCGGCGGAACTCGGCGTCCATGGCTTTTTGTGCTGATCTTTGCACTTTTGGCGGCGATGATTTTCGCCCTCGCCGGACCAACCTGGAGAAAGCTGCCAACACCGGTCTACAGCAACCAAGATGCCCTGGTCATATTGATGGACCTGTCGCCTTCCATGATGGCCACAGACCTGCCACCCAACCGCCTCACCCGCGCACGGTTAAAAGTCCTCGATATTCTGCGTGAGCGCCAAGACGGGTTGACCGCACTGGTCGCATACGCCGGGGAGGCCCATGTAGTCACACCCCTGACCGAGGATACCGCCACCATTGCCAATTTGGTCCCCGCCCTTTCCCCTGCAATTATGCCGGTACCGGGCAGCAATATAGAGATGGCAATAACAACCGGCATTCGACTGTTGAAAGATGGTGCCGCAGGGCAGGGTCAAATACTCGCAGTCACTGATGGTATTGCACCCATGGCAGCGGATGCCGTGGCAAAATCCCTGGCAGATGCCAAAGTCAAGCTCAGTATTCTTGCGGTGGGTAGCGGCGAGGGTAGTCCAATTCCACGGGGTAACAGCGGTGGATTTGTCACTGATAGCAGCGGAGCGATTGTTATTTCAAATTTTGATCCACGCGAACTTCGCCAAGTCGCCGAGGACAGTGGCGGCCGCTATGCAAAAATCACTGTGAATGACTCAGATATCGAACACCTTCTTCCTCATACAGAAAGCCCCCAACAGGCGGAGCTAACCGAAAGGGAATTCGACCAATGGCGCGATGAAGGGCCATTGATAATACTGCTTATTCTACCCTTTGCTGCCCTGCTATTCCGACGCGGAGCACTGGCCTGCGCCCTACCCTTGACACTGTTGATCGGTTTCCCTTACGAAAGCCATGCCCTCGAATGGAAGGACCTATGGCAGCGCAAAGACCAACAGGGTCAGAAGCTATTAAAGGAAGGGGAGCCCGGCGAAGCAGCGGGGACATTCCGCAACCCGGAATGGCGCGGCACTGCCCACTATCGCGCCGGTGACTACGCTGCTGCCCAAGAGGATTTCGCCCAAAGCGCTGACCCCCAGGGACTTTATAATCTTGGCAACAGCTTGGTTCAGCAAGGCGACTACAATCAGGCAATTGAAGCCTACGAAGAAGCCCTCAAGCAGACCCCCCAGTTTGCGGATGCCCAGCACAACCGGGATATCGCCAAGAAACTCCAGGAACTGCAGCAGCGTCAGCAACAGCAGCAAAACCAGCAACAATCTGGAGAGCAACAGGAGCAACAGCAAGAGCAGGAGCAGCAATCCGGGACACAACAGCAGCAACAGCAGCAACAGCAGCAGGACCAGCAACAGGAAAACCAGCAGCAACCTTCTGCCAGTGAGCCTCAATCCTCAGATCAAGAGCTCGGGGAGGAGCAGGAACAGTCTACACAGCAACAGCCTTCCGAAGGCGAGCAACAAGAGAAACAGCAAGAGCAACCTCAACAAGCCCAACAGGGAGAAAACGAGCAGAAAAAGGAACAGGAGCAGCAGGCGCAACCAACAAACGCTGAAGAAAGCCCCCTGGACCCGGAAACTCAGCAGGCACTCGACCAGTGGCTTCGGCAAATCCCAGATGATCCAGCTGGCCTGATGCGTGAGAAATTCAAATATGAAAGCCTGCAAAGACGCCGGGCTTATCGCAGCGGGGAATGGGAACCTCCCGAAAATGGCGCAACTCAGAGATGGTAAGCAAGCAACTCAACTTGCAAGGTTTTATTGGTGCACTAATTTCAGGAAAGTTAATGGGACACTACAATAAACAACACGCGCTTAATGGAGCAATAAGCCGACCTGGCTTTCACTTACTCCTCCTTATTTTATTGTTGCTCGGCATCTGTGGTGGTGTCCGGGCAAGTGACCTCAATGCCAGTGTCGACAGAAATAAGATCGGTATCGATGAGACCCTGAATCTGCGCCTGCGGTACTCTGGCGATCAAAACGGCGGACAGCCTGATTTTGAGCTTTTAGAGCAAGACTTTGACATCCTGTCACGACAGCAATCGAATCAATATCGCGTAATCAACGGCCGTGCGGAAAGCTTTGTGGAATGGATGCTCACGCTCGCGCCCAAGCGTGAAGGGAACCTATTTATACCTTCCCTCCACTATAAAGACCAGGTATCCGATGCAATTCCCATCACCGTCAGTGAGGCCGGCAGCTCACCTGATAGCGCTAGCCGCAAGGCATTCCTGGAGATAGAACTGGATAAAGACAGCGTCTATGTCCAGGAGCAGTTGCTGGTTAAGGTGCGCTTGTATACCACCATTGGCCTGCATGATATTGCCACAGAGCCGTTACAAATCGCTGGCGCACACGTTGAAAAGGTAGACGAACAACGCTACGAGCGTAGGCTCGACGGCGTTAGCCATTCAGTTTATGAGCTTACCTACGCTATCTTCCCAGACAGTTCTGGCCAGCTCTCCATTCCCGCGCTAACCTACGTCGCTATAGCCGGGCGCAGGGACCCTTTTTCACTATTTAACCGGAACAGCCAGCGCCTGCGCTTGCGCTCACAGGCAAAAACGGTAGAAGTACTCCCCAAGCCAGAGAGCTATAGCGGCGCCCACTGGCTCCCCGCTGCAAGCCTGGGCATTGTGCAGAGCTGGAGCCAAGACCCCGACACCTTCACTGTTGGCGAACCCATTACCCGCATTCTTACCATTCGCGCAGAGGGCCTGCGTGCAGCACAATTGCCACCACTGCCCAAGCTTGATGTGGAAGGGCTCAAGACCTATCCAGACCAACCTCAGCAGGAAGACCAGGCCGGCCCAAATGGCGTTACCGGCAGCCGTATCGAAACCACAGCAATTGTCGCAACCAAGCCCGGAGACTTCCAACTGCCTGCCGTTACGATTACCTGGTGGGATACCAAGAGCAAAAGACAACGAGCTACGCAGCTTCCCGCTTTCCGCTTTAAAGTTAGCGGCACAGCTGTGCTGAGTCCTACTGAGCAAGAACCCCATAACCTACCCACGCTGGTACCTGGCACCACAACAACCCTGCAGGAGCAGGACCACTTCTGGCGGAACCTGGCGGTAGCTGCCCTAGCCTCCCACATTCTATGGTTGCTGTACTTTTTTCAAAGAAGACGCACTGACGTCAGTCAAAGACAGCTGATCCCTAACAAAAGCCAAGAACCTCCAGGCAATCAGGAAAGCCAGCTAAGAAGGGCTGTTGAAAGTGAGGATCCGCTACTTATTCAGCAGGCGCTGATGAGCTGGCTTCGATCTCGCTACCCCCAAGCCGAAGGCAACAATTTGAGCGAAACGGCTCAAAAGCTCGATATCGAAGAGCTCTTTGAGTTACAGAAAATGTTAGGCTCGGCCCTTTATCAAAGACCTAAAAGCCCACTGCAAATTGAGAAAGTAAAAGCTTTGATAGAAAAACTATTCAAGCAAGTTAATCAAAATGACGAGCAGCCCAATAATGAGGCTTTACCGAATTTATTTTCGTAAGAAGGGGCGAAACTAGAAAGTGCTATTCACTGGATTAGATTAGATGTAGTAGTTCAGACTTGATCTGACAGTTACCGGTTTTTCAGAAGGTGCTTTGTCAGGTCAAATTCAGTTTACGAGTTTTTCCTTCCAGGTGCTTTTTCCATCTTCAAGTGTTGCCATCGGAGTGCGGCCACAACACTTTTTACCCTGATGGGTACGGTCATTATTGTAATATGTGAGCCATTCGTCCAGATCCTTTTGTAACTCTTCTATTGATCCATAGATCTTCCGGCGTAATGAAGGCTGGTAGAACTCTTGTAGAATGGTTTTATGGAAGCGCTCACAGATGCCGTTGGTTTGTGGATGCCT
>NZ_JBGMEK010000029.1:0-58160 GCF_041447265.1 Microbulbifer epialgicus | reverse complement strand
GTCCTCCGGGTTTAGGCTGAGAAATCGACAAAATGAAAATCGATCGCGTATCTGATATTCCAGCTCATCATCCGATAGGTTATATAAATGCTGTAATACAAGTGCCTTGAACATCAGTACCTTATCAAAGGGTCTTCTTCCAGCATTACTCTTTCTTGGAAGTGTGGGGATTTTATTCAAAGTACTCCGGAAGTCCTCCCAGTCAATCAACTTACGAAGAGCAACCAGTGGATCACGTTCATTTAGCTTGCGATGGCGGTCATCAAGACCGAAAAAACTCGGCTGCATTTGACAATAACCTTTACTAGTGAGCGTTTAGGCTATTTTACCGGAAATTAGTGAATTTTTAGAGGTACCCAGATGTAAGTAGTGATCTTACCTTGGTCATCACTTGTATCATCTCCTCAACTGTTAAATAGTTGAACAGAAATACAGCAATTACCTGGTCGAATTGAGTCCTGGAGTATTGATTAAAGTTGACAGCATCTCCGACTTCATAATTAGCTTTATGTAGTCCAAGTTCAGCTGCCATAGATTTTGCTTGGCAAATCATTTCAGCAGAGACGTCAAGGCCGAATAGGGAGCTGGCACCGGATTCCATGATCATTCTGGAGATATAGCCCTCTCCACATCCAATATCCAAAATATGCTGACCAGCAACATCACCCAGTTCCTGTAAAACACAAGGCCTCGCAGTGTAATCACTCAGCATTATTTTTTCTGATCGTAGCCAGTTGACCGCCTGAGCGTTATAGATTGCTTCAGTTGATATAGATTGATCCATTTCCAACTCCCTTCTGAGCGCTATTGATGAACGTATTATCAGGCCCCTTGATTGCACGATCCAGCATGCCATCCCAAAATGCAGCTCTAAGATTTAACGCTTTTATCGCACCGTAACGGAGGTGTCTTCGTCCTTCCTCTGTACCTGCTAAATCCAGGGCAACTTGATTAAGGCTCTCTGTATGGTTGTCATCCACCAGTGTATGTACAGGAAAAAAGCAGTAATCTGCCAGCTTCAAATCAGACAGAGTCTTCAATCCTTTCTCTATATACGGATAAATAGCGCTGACAATGTGCTCAGTTCCCAGCCCCAGGGCTCCTATCGCCTCCTCTTTCGGCCCGTGAAGTAGTACACCTGATAGCATTTCATACCAGACTACGGCCTCTTCGGATTGGGGAATGTGCGGGACATTTTTTGTTACACGGGTCTTAAATCGTTCGAACAATTCTGTATGTGGAATATTGCGCACCCAGCTTTTATTAATCCCGTGTCGCTCCAATTCATTAAGTTCAGTTTCATCATAATGCCCCGATTCTTCCTCAAGATTTTCCAGAAGGACATTTCGGTGACTTCTTGATGTCAGGCGCGCAATCACAGCGGCCAACATATTGACAAACCGAGAGGAGTAAAATCCGTATTGCTGAGCGAAATCTCCAACTGCATATCTAAAGTTTGGTAGACTGCCTTCAGCAAACTGTATAAGATATGGATGGTTTACTGCTCTATGTTCCAGGGCCTCTTCCGAGAGCTGTTTTAACCAGGCTGTTTTTCGAGGGCGCATACGAATCCCCAGTATTAATTACTAATTTAATGATTGACCTATCTAAATAGAAAAATTACGTAACTCTATAAGCTAAAAATGTTATAGCGACAGAACATTCCGTGCTCCTCCTTTATCCCTTCTGTAGATCTAAACAATATAGAAAACCTTACTTATCAATTGGATAAAGAGCTTATATTTAATTGCATAAGTGTCACCAGATTTTTAACGAAGAAAACCACTTTCGTATGAATTTTCATATGGCCTAGAATGCAGAGTGCTACTACTGGATCAGAAGTAAAAAATATTCTTACTCCATAGCACGCTGTGAATACATCCCTGTATGAGTATGATCGCTATTCATGTCTCATAGAACGGCACGTTTTTCCTCTGCCTTTTTAGCAAGTTAGATGTCAAAAGCTCGCACAGAAAATGTCATTTAAATATCAGTCGTAATTGTGCTAAAAATTATTACACAGTATTTTGGAAAAAAAATGCTCCAAAAACTGTTCGCAAAATAGCAAACCTGCATATAAAAACAATTTGGGAGTTTAGAGTAGCGCGCTGGCGAGCAACCAGGTTAATAATGCGGTGATCGTAAAGGCGATTAAGGCTAGAAGACCATCGTGAGATACCAAGGCTAAACCAAACATAGTCAGGGCGAACCCGGCGGTGGTGGCAGAGAAGGGGACCAGTTCCATCAACGGCATGACCAGTGCAATGAGTGAGCAGATGGTGGCGATTGCATAGGTGCCGCTACGTCTAACCAGGAAATCCAGACGGGGCTGCATCCAGCGGTCGGCAAAGTCTGCAGGTCTCTTCATCCAGTGCAAGGCCCCAGTCATTTTTTTTTGGGAGATAGAGCGGTTCAGTAGCCAGTTGGGTAGCCACAGATGCTTACGTCCCAGCAACAGTTGAATTGCCACCAGAAGCAGAAGGGTTGCCATAGTGGTTGACATACCCGGTACGCCGCTCAATGGTGAAAACAGGATTAGCCCCACAAGCAATAGGAAGGGTGCATAAGACCTGAGCCCGATGGCCTCCAGTACCAGTTTTAGGGATATTCGCTCTGTATCTTGGCAGCTGGATTCTATCTGTTCCAGCAATTGTCTGAGCCCTGTGATTTCCTGTGTCATGGCGAGGGAGGCTTCAGTACGCTGGAACACATAATTTAGCCTGTCCCAGTACACAGCTTTCCTGGAGTTCAATTTGTTGTTTACCGTTGAATGCCCAAGGAGCAGGGGTATGCTTTAGGTGCCAGTCCTTGCTCTGGTTGTTATTGGTGCACTGGTTGGGAGCGTCGTTCAGGTGATCGGAAGGGCAATCGTCAATAGCGGACAGTGGCAGCAAGGCCCGATAAGTAAAAGATAGTGCGGAGGGGGGGCGTGCAAACAACAACATAGTGCTCACCAGAAAGTGTGTACCTACTGATAGTTTTGCTGCTATAGCGCCGATCGCCAGTCCCCTATTTTTTTTGCTGGGCGAGCTAGCTATAAAATAGTTCCTCCAGGGTGAAGGTTTCAACGCCGGTACCCCCTTGTTGACTCACGCTGACCATTTTAGTCGCCACTTGGGCGCCGGCAATGGGGCGATAGCGATGAAGTCCGGGTAGGCGGCAGATCCAGGGTAGTAAAATGGCGCCGATTTTCTCTGCTGGGCGTGAATCAAAGCGCTCCCCCACCAGCAGTGAGGGGCGGAAAATGCTAATGCGGGGAAATGACAGAGCTAGGATCTTCTGCTCAAGTTCACCCTTCATACGCAAGTAGGCATTGCTGCTTTTGGCATTTGCCCCACTGGAGGAGACCAGCAGGTAGTGGGGAACACCGGCTTCTGCGGCTAGCTTCGCAGCGCGGAATTGATACTCCACATCCACTTTATATTGTTGCTCCAGGCTACCCGCCTGCTTCTTTGTGGTACCCAGGCACGAGAACATCAAGTCACCGCGAAATAGCTGTGCAAAGTCCTCCAGGCGCTCAAAGTCAACC
Source organism: Microbulbifer epialgicus (assembly GCF_041447265.1). Lineage (NCBI taxonomy): Bacteria > Pseudomonadati > Pseudomonadota > Gammaproteobacteria > Cellvibrionales > Microbulbiferaceae > Microbulbifer > Microbulbifer epialgicus. The sequence continues at coordinate 54,631 of NZ_JBGMEK010000029.1, read as the reverse complement.
ACCTCGTTGCGAATCTTAGCTATAGATGAGCTAGCCGGGCGGCGGGTGAGGGTGACTATTTCGTGAATATTGTTCTCGACGGACAGTTGTTGGCTCAAATGTTTGCCAATCAGGCCGGTTGCGCCGAGGATGATTGCTTTGTTTATCATGAATTATGGTGCCTTGTTATATCAATGAAACAGTAAAGCGGGCGTTTCATTGACGAAGATACACGAAACTGCAGGTATTTTATGGGGTCGCGTTGGTCGAAAGGTCGGTGGTGACAGATCGTTGTGCTGCATTTCCCGTTAGCTTAAGGGGTTACGACTGGCCTGGAGGTAAGGGATACGCCCCATATGCTGCTAAGCGGCTCCATGTTTCCTAGAAGTACAGATGAAGTGTATTCTTCCCTTCCTCCTTTTTAGTAACGGTGCCATAGGTGTAATAGGCCCCGTTGGGATCTATATCTTTCTGTCCTTTAACAGGGCATTTACAATGTTGAAAATGGGTAAGGATATTACCGAATAGACGCAAGCAGCAAGGGCAACTCTCAACACCGTTATTGTCATAAACCTCTTAGGTCACTGGAAAGATTAGGGTGCTTCCCCATTTTGCTTTTCTTGCCTTCGCATAGGCATGCTATCAATTTTCTTCAGTATCTCCACTGGAGAAAATGATGAGGCATTGTATTTCACGCCCCCATCTTTGCCAATCAGGACGACTTTTGTACCCGAACCCTGTAAGAATCGGCTCTTAATATTGCTCGCAAACTCACTGGAGACATTTCCCGGATAGTTTGTTTCCAGACTGCCATTAGAGAATAAAAACCACAATAGATTTCTCTCTGCAAATTGAGGGGAGAGCTTGAGTAGGTTTTGCAGTGTTTCCTGCGGGTTGGAAGGATCGTGTAGTAGAAGTACACGGTTTTTCCATTGAAATTGATTGAGATTTTGCAAAGTGTTTTCATCAGCCAGCAAAAAAGGTGTGTAGAGTATAAATAATACTAATATAAGTTTTTTCATATATAACGCACTGCTATTGATAAATACCATTGCTAATAGGGCGCTTGGGTTTGTGTGGAATTCTGTTGGTCTGCCTCCTACCTAGTGGGAGCGGTAAATTTTCCGATTGAGATGATTATAGTTTGCCCGCTAGCTATTGGGATAAAAGATTACTTTAATGCATTGCTCTCGATGGAAGCGCGCTATTCTATGGTCGGGATTGTTTATACTGTTTTAGGCGGAGAGTTGGACTCCTACTAAAAAAGCAAAGGGAAAGAATACATTTCATCTGAATCTCTAAGAGACAGGGAGCCGATTGCGAGTCACGGTGTGTCGCGACAGTAGTGTATTCTTTCCTTCCCCCTTTTTGTAAGCTGGCTTGCTTATGTCATATTTCCAGATGACCCTTTCAGAGTCTCAAAGATTGGGACTTGTGGCAGTTAATCTGGCGCTTTTTCTTATCACAATCGATTTTACTGCTTTTTCGCCGGCGATTCCCACGGTCGAGCGTGATCTTAATATAGATATCACGACATCTCAGTGGATTATCAACGGCTATGGATTGATGTTCGGTGTTTTGATTGTTGCTGGCGGGCGTATGGCAGATATCTATGGGCGTCGTAGGTTGTTTTTTATTGGTAGTGGAGTTTTCCTGATTTTTTCCCTGGTAGGCGGGCTTTCTATCAACACGGTAATGTTGTTAGTTTCCAGAGTTGCTATTGGTGCTGGAGCCGCTCTAATGTGGCCTTCTATTTTAGGTATGGCATATACATTGATGCCCACCGATAGGGCTGGCCAGGTTGGAGGGTTGATAATGGCTGTATGTGGTATTGCCAATGCCATTGGGCCAATAATGGGCGGAGCCCTATCCGACACGTTTGGATGGCGATGGATTTTCTTTATTAATATTCCGCTATCACTTTTGTCTGTCTTTCTCTGTTGGAAATTTGTTCCAAAAGATACTTTGGTCAAGCAGGATGTGGGTCTTGATTATCCAGGATTGATAATATTGATGGTATCGGTTTTTAGCCTCTTATTTGGTATGTATGTGGCAGCAGAACTAGGATTATATCACCTGCTAACACTGTATTTCTTCATTGTATTTATGCTTTCCACCTGTATTTTTTTATTCTTGCAAGTAAGGAAGGGGGAGCGTGCGCTTATACCTAGTGATATTATTGTCAATAAAAAATTTTCTACAGCAGGCGTAATAACTCTGCTGACCTCTGTCGTGTTCTTTGCCACCATTCTGTATATGCCGCAGTTTTTTTCTAGAGTTCATGGTTATTCTGCCATTGAATCTGGCCTGGCCCTGCTCCCACTTATGGTTCCTTTTGGTTTTATTTCTATTCTCACTGGGAAAGTATACGTGAAAATTGGACCGAAATTTTTGATCTGTTTGGGAGTGCTGCTTATGGCGGTGGGCATGTTCTCACTATCTCGCCTATCGGTAGAATCACATTATGTAGATGTCGCTTTGGGGATGGTGTTGCTAGGGTTTGGTATGGGAATGTTTAATCCCGCTATTACCACTTTTGTAGTGTCTATTGTTGATCATGAGAGAGTTAGTCTTGCCAGCGCAATCTTATTTATGTTTAGGGTTGCCGGTGGTGCCCTGGGTTTAGGACTAAATGCCGCAGTCGTAGCGTTTGCGCCGGATATTATTACTGGTATTAGCTGGGCGTATTCGTTAAATACCTTCTTGGTTTTGACTGGTCTCTTTGTGGCAGTATTCTTTATTGGTAGGGAATCCCTGTGTGTTCAAGGTGAGTAGGAATCAAAACACTGTCTCTGTTGGTACAATAAATTTTTCTAAATCACTGATAAAAAGCTTTAGCACTGGAGGCAATATCGGCGCAGGGCATCCTTGAAGCAGCAAAGGGTCTTTTCCTCCTTCAAGTGCATTCGGTGTAAAGCGTATGGCGATGATGGTATGGGATATCGTAAGTAAAAATAAAAATGGTTTGCTAGGTTTTATGAGAGGGGTGTCTGAAAGTAGAGGGGCTGGTTTATAAGCCAAGGTTAGGGCTTTTTCCGGCTGATATGATCTTGCAAGATGATGGCCTTGGCGCCAAAGAGGGCCGTTTTCATAGAGACCATAAGATAATAGAGCCGAAAAGAAACCGGGTTAAATAAAGAGGCTTGGGTACGAAATCCACAATCTTTCTGTGTTCCGAGCGTGATTCAAAAATATTTAACATTAAAAGCCCTGAGTATTGACAATTTTAATGACATACTAAAAAAAGGGAAAGAAAGAATGCACTGCACTCGGGACTGTATGAGGCATGGATGCCGATTACGAGCACACAGGGATGTATTCACAGTGGGTCTCGGGTGCAGTGCATTCTTTCCTTTTGACACCAGTGGTAATTCAATAAGGGTGATTGTTTATACTGTTGACCATAGTTAGGGTGGGTCTAGAGTTGTAGCAGTTAATGGTGTATATAAAAAAATTCTATTTTTAATGGTTTGAGATCTTACTGGCGCAGTGACTTCCCTTCTAGGGCCATTCTTAGAAAGGTCCCCAATACAGTGTAATGGTTTCAATCTATTACAAGTATCGTTGGTGTCAGCTCTCACAAAACCTGGTTTACGTAAACTAAAAGTATTTTCACGAATATAACATCTAATAATTAATTTATAAATTAATATATGGTTTTTGAATATGTCAGTGAAGGCGCTGATCTTCGGTGCAGAATGCTGGTACTATCGGCTAAGGCTGTGAAAATATCTTCAGGTTGGCGCTATATATAACCAATAGGGCATCGGAACATTTTTAAAGGGTGGAAATCTTATGAGGCAGCTTTTGTGCAGCCATAAGTATCGCCTGCGAGGTAATGAAAGTTAATTTGGTGTTTGTGTGCTCCTATGGTGAAAACTGCGTTCTGTTAATTTCGGACAAAACAATATGAGCGAGAAGCATGGAGCAAAAAGCTTTGCCGGCGCCTTATCAGAAGAGTTAACGGAAATTTACCAAGGATTATATTTAGTTTCAGCGCCACCAGAGAATCGCCCTTGTATTGGCAAGCAGTCACTGTGGGTATACTTTTTACTTTCATCACCCCCTTCAATTCTCGCTCAGCATAGCCCCCAACATTCGCTCCAGCATTCGAAAGTTACACTCGAACACACATGGAAAGATATGTTAGGTTGGTATATTTTTATAGGCGTAGAGGTCAGCCAGCAAGAAGCACCTGGTTTCATCGAGAGAGCTAAAGCCCATTTTCCCGACCTTTCCAAGACTATCCCACATGCGCTTGTATGGCTGCAGAATCAAACAATACTGGATGATATACCGGCTATCCATATACAAAAGGCGGGGTTTAATTTTAGGGTGGATTCCTCTAAAAACCTTTATTGGTCACAGCTTAATCTGCTGATTTCAAACAATAATTGGATTGAACTTATTGAGTTGGAAGAGGGTGTCCCTGCTTTACATTTTTCGAGAGAAGTATTTCCAGTCAGATTGTTATATTATGATACCGATAGTGAAGCTTACAGGATGCAACAGGTTAGATTTCCCGTAAATCCGACAATAAATTTGTACTTTTCTGGAGTTTCTGCCGGTAGCTTGAATTTTTTGGTGGGGTTAAATCCCCGCGATTTGGCAGTCGTAGCCGGATGTAAGTTTAACTATATATATGAAGAATCGTCTCTGAAAAATTCGCCATTTGCCATGTTCGATTTTTCAGATGCAAACAGTACTGTCGGTTTTGATTTTTGGTTAAACCCCGTTCTTCCTACGAATTTCTTCGCTACACGCCTACAGTTGGATGTCGCAAATCGTTGTGGTAATACGGCATGGGCGAGAGAAGCCCAAGCCATTGCTTCCAGCTATTTTTTCACTACCGAAGGTGCTCCGGTAAAATTATCACCCTATGATCCGGGTACAGTTTTACCCGTCAACGGCGAAATCGGTGCTGGGTTTGGCTTTTCAAAAATGCAGGATCAAGATATAAGTGGCTTGCCCGCTCACTTTCCCAGCAACTTATATCTTTCGCCCGTAGGGATTTTTACACTTGAAAATATAGAAGCTGATGGCAAGAACTCGATGATAGAGCTTATGCCCGGGCTTTATACACAGGAATTCTTGCGAATTCCTGAGAGAACTAAAATACAGTTTATTAACGATCAGCCTGCCTATGCGCCATCGTTCTCAGTTAACAGACCTGCATCTGACTCACCACCCAGTAATTTGGATTTACTTCAGAATGACTACACCACATCCTGGATGCAGGTACTGACAGAAGAGGGGCACTACTTTGGCGAGCCTAGCTCTGGAAGCTTTTTTGTTGAACAGGATGGTGGCCCCTTTTCAAATAGCGTCGATGCTCGTCTGGCAACTTTATTTAACAGTGCCGCATTCCCCTGTGTGCCATTGGGCGGTATTTTCTCCGCTCCTTCCCCTTTAAACAGCGAACAAATCAGTCGCTTTGAGGCGACCATTCTCAGCAGTGCCCGTCATGGTCAATTGACTTTACATTCTGAAGGGCCGGTATTTTTCCCTGGGGACAGTCTGCTGGGTTCGTCAAGTATGCTTAGTTCTACTACGCCCCAGGGGCTGCTAATTGAGCTCAATGACGATGGTAGTTGGAACAAAGTGGTGCTGGCCAAGCAGCCAGCTATGCTGAATGCCGACCCTCCGATTCCGGAGACCCAGCTGCAGTTTTTATCCTATGGTTCCCCTCCAAAATTCCCTGCAGACCTGTCGCTGATACTGACACAAAATCAGCTTTTTTTTATCGTGACTGAGCCCTCTGAATGCTGGAACTTTGACTCGACGATTTTTCTCAGTGGTTTTCAATTTGAGCTGGGTTTTGATAGTGAAAATCCGGACGCACAGCTCATTATGATTTTTAAGTTTAATACTACAGCCAGTGTCGCAGAGCTGGTTGCTAATCCGGGGCTATGGACCGGTGCAGAGCATTATAATAGTGATCCAGAGGCGACCTCAGCACTGATCGATGACTATATTACCTTTGCCCAGCAACCAGTGCCCGGCGATCCTTTCGAACACTTTAATAATCTGGTGAATGATCCGGCCTGGACGGGAGTATTATTTCTCAACACAGGCATTAATGGCAATGGTATGCCGGCAGATTTACAAATGCTCTTGGGAGGTGTTAATGGCCCCCTACGTGCTCATCACTTGGGTATTCAGGGCAACATGATGGATGTTGAGGCCAAGTCTGGGAAATTAGAGATCGATCAATCTTCCTTGTTTGGAGTTATATTTTATAACGGCAATGGTCAGCCTTCGAATCCTGACCTGTGTGATGCACCAGTGGATTACGAAACAGAAACACTGGTGGTTGTGTTTAGTAATTCCAGTATTACGCAGTTTAATACCAGCGTTGGACTTACCCTCAATCAATTGATGGGTAGAGATGTTCAATTGATCGATCCCCCTGTTGATTCCAAACCGAACACCTTGAGTATCAAAGGGCAGTATCAGGCCGGTAGCGACGGTGTCGGCCGGATGACATTTATTAGTGAGCAGGAGTTTGTATACGAATTTTTGGTAAATGATCCCAATATTGATCCAGTAGTGCCCAACGTAAGAGTGTTGGAGAAAGTAGTATTTAATCAGGCAAGTCTGGTACCGGTGAGCAGCGAGCCGGTACAAGAAAAAAATACAACCGAGGTCAGTGCGCGCTTCAGTTTAAGTGGTGCCTTGTGGTTTTGTCCCAACCCGTTCCCAGACAGTGATCAGCTGGATTTATTTTCTTATGGGAGCATGGGTGACTCCGGTGTAGGTTTGGCAATCTCAAATCTTTCCGTAGATGTAGATTTTACTCTTAGTGAAGTGGGTATAACGGTGCCTGATAGTAAACGAGTCACTCTGGACTTGACGGCTATGACTGCAGATCCGAGTACTGATGCCATTCGCCCTAATAGTCTGCTGTTCAGCATTCCGCTAAAATTCAGCCGTTTTATTGTTGGTGAAGAAGAGGCAATTAATGCCACCAATACCGGATCTACCGCTGTGAATATCTTGCAGCTGGAATCCAACCCAATCAATGCAGATTCACTTGTACAGCCAGCATTGCTGGATTCTCCCGACCAAGCTGCTAGTCCGCCCAGCACTTACGTTACCAGCGCGCCGAGATATGCTTTGGAGTACGACATGTTACTCGGTTCGCTCGGTGCTCTTGGTGCGGATGCCAAGCTGGAAGCTAAGGTGCTTTTGGCCTGGGGGCCTTCATCCACCATACCGGATAACGACGCCGCCGCACTTTTTATCCAATTGCCACAATTATCCGCCGGTGCAGGTGGTTTTGAACTCGAAGGTGTACTGAAGACAGCATTTGGTGATGCCAACCTGCTTAAAGTCGACCTGGAAAACGGTAGTCAAACCGTGTATGGCATATTGTTCAATAATGTTCAATTGAGCGCTTTTGGCTACAGTTTCCCCCCGGGGGTAATGGTTGACTTCACGGTTTTTGCGGGAACAACAACACCGGGGCAAGTCATTCCCACCTATGCTAATAACTTGGCATGGTTTTTATCAGTTAAACCGGAGAATGATTAATCATGAGTTCTTCTAGCAAAATCGTCGACGATCTAATGCTAAGGCTCAATCAAATCTACTGCTTGTCATTGCCACTGCTGCCGTTGACAGGTTGGCCAGCTGCTGTTGTTACCCTGTGGAATAAAGTGGTCGACTGGCTGCCCGGAGAACCCCCCCCCCCGCAGACTGTGGTAGTGGAAGGTACCTGGAAACCTTTTGGAAGTGGAAACTTTGTATTTGAAGATCTGAGGATCAATATTTACAGAGATTAGCCTGCTTGCGTAGAAGCAAATCACTATTAACTTAGCCAACTAACCAGTTAACGGATTAATGCGGTACAAGGATGTGCTGCCCTTGGCCATAGATCGATGCGAGTCTGTGAATTAATCGCAGATTCGCGTATCTGCGTCGGTATTTAGCGGGCGACAATGTAATAGATAAAAATTCATCGATTTCATTGTCCGATTTATAAATTGGAAATTTTTGTAACAAGCAATAAGCAACAACATAAAAGGTAAACGCTATGACTAGGCTCCCTCTCAAAAAAGCTAATAATGATGTCGGTGTAATTATCAGCGCTACATTTGATATCAACGGTGATAAAGTTCCCATCACCAGTCAGGATCTGAGTAATTTGCAGGAGGGGATTAAATTTAGCTTGTCTCAACCGGTGACGCTCGGAACTGCCAATCAGTTCCTTTCCTGGCTCGATGACAATCTATCTCCACCGTTTCCTGCTAATGGTTTAAGAGGTGTGATCGAAAGTATCCCAACAACCCCTACACCATTGAATAATATAAGACAAGGACTGCTTGATTTTCTTGATGCAGATATTACGATCACGAAATTATCTGTGGATACAGGAAGCCATGAATATAGTTTCGGTGTCTCAGCTACCCCGCAAAGTCCGATCCAAATCATCAGCCAACTTAGCTTGGACTCTATTGGGGTTGAAATCAGTTCAACTGGTGAAGAGCCTCCAGAGGACGGTGGTGACAATGGCTAGGATAGCTCACTAAACGGATCAACACTCAAAACTCCCAACCGGTCTCGAATTTCATTCTAACAGCACCATGACTAATCTCGTACTCAAGGCGACAGGCAGCGCATTTGATGTTCCCCTAGAATTAGATATGCAGTTGTTGGGGGGACCTCTTTCTTTGACTCTCTCAACAACTCAGTCACTATCTATCAATGATGTCTGGGATCTTTTTAGCAGCCAACTGGAGTCGGCGACGGGGGTTTCGCTTCCGGACATCCCTGCCGGGCCTTGGCAGGCTATCATGGATCGGGACATCACGCCTTCGCTTAGCGTGACACCCAGCACAGCGCAGGGCAATACCGCCGCCTATCTTCAACTGGCACTCGATCAGCCACTGAATATAGGCGGTACCGGCCGTTATGGTCCCGTTGAGATTACTTTTGAGCCCAATATAGAGGTATTGGCTATATTAATTGGCTATGACGGTGATGGTGACGGCCTGACAGTAAAAGCAAAAATCAAAACGCCCACAACGCCATCAGTTTCGGGCAAAACTATTAGTCCGGATGCTGGCACTACTGAACAGCTGGTTAATTTTCCTTTCCCAATACCTTCCCAGAATTCAATTTCGGCTTTCAAGCTGCACTATTTAGGCATCGGCCAGCGGGTAGGTCCCAGGCTTCAGGTTGCCGGATCTGCTAACCCCATGGAGGAAATATTCAACCAACTGGAAAATCAATTGGTGGGCGATGATCCTGCTACCATCATTACCGAGTTGGCTGAAGAGTTTTATCAGCCCGATCGAGACTGGTTTATTGCCGCAGATCTGTCGCTGCGTGAATTCCGTTTGAGAGTTCTTTTCAATGATCCAGTTATGTATGGCCTCGAAATTTCGGTGCCTATGTCCACAACACCGTCATTTTTTAGTGGTCTACTGTTTGAAATTCTCTACCAGAAGCTAGGACCAAATCTCGGCGTTTACTATGGCTCCCTGACGTTGCCCTATGCGATGCGTCGAATTCCGCTTAATGGGTTTATTCTTATACTGCCTAGCTTTTCCATTTGGGTTTACACCAATGGTGACTTTCGGGTAAATGTAGGCTGGCCCGTGAGCCCCGAGCGGTCTATTGGTATCTCTGTCAGTGTTCTTACCGGTTGGGCTGGATTCTATTTTACGAAGTTGCGCAGCGGAAATAACCCAGGTGCAACTCCAAGTGTCAATTACAATCCTATTCTTGAATTTGGTATCGGCATCCAGGTAAGTGCAGGCTTGAGTATCAAGGCCGGGCCATTGAGTGCGTCCTTAGCTGCTACAGTGGCGGTCTCAATGCAGGGCTTGCTGGCTTGGCGAGCCAATGAAAATGGTTCGGGGAATTCCTTAGCCAAACCGCCAGATCACTATTGGTTTGCCGGCGCCGCCAGTATTGCAGTGCTGTTAAAAGGCTCCGTGAACCTGGGAATTATTAAGGCCACTGTGACAGTGAGCTTCACTGCCACTGCAGGTATTGCCTTTGAAACAGGCTATCAAACAGTCATTCCTGTCTCGGCTTCTGTGAGAGTGAGTGTCTCGGTTAAAGTAGTATTTATACGTATCCACTTGTCATTCCATACTACAGTGACCCACACTTTTTATGTGGGAAGTGGTACACCGGCGTCTATTGACGGTCCTTCAGCACCTGGTCTCAGCTTCCCCGAATTTAGTGTAACGGACATACTAACAGAACGGGCCAAAAACGCTTCCCTACGTATACGTAGAGAAATGAAACAGCCTGTCCAGCTTTTACATAATTTCAGTGTTCCAACTCGTTTTATACGTGAAGGTTTTGAAAAAGAACAGTTTACTGATGCACCCATAAAATCGAGTCTAGCGGAGCTGGAAGTGGTTTTCCTGCTTCAACCTACCGTGGTTTATAGCGAGAATACAGCATCAATCAAACTTATTGCTTCGCTGGTGATGGAGAGCCCGGCACCCGGTGAAGTGCCATTAAAGTCGCCTGGGACGGCTACCGGCTATGAACAACTTATTATTAAACTGGTACACTGGCTATTGACATTTGTCCCTCCAACACTTGTTGAAATACCGCTTTCACAAACCTTACAAATGCTTTCTGATGATCTCGGCACCGGGACAGAAGAGCCCGGTCCGCTTTTCGGCGGCACTGATGGTTTTGTGGAAAAACTCAAGGCTTATTTTGAAGATAATCTAGTTTTTAGTATCAGCAGCTTTCAACAGACTTCTGAAGAAGTTCTGCAAACAGCAGCTATATTACCCATGTTCGATGAATTACGTCTGCAAAGCGGCAACAATAGTGTAGATTTCAGTGAATTTAATCGCACCCCGGCCAATTACCTAGAGGCCATCGACATGTATTTTGACAATCTGGGCCTCATCGGTTCAGAAGTGCCGGGGGTCGGCTCAGAAATTCTCGAATCAGCAGAGACTTCGCCATTAACAGGTCCCAGCATGGCGAGCTTTTTGTTTACAGATTACTTTGTTTTGATCGCGCGTTATGTTGTTTCATTGTTGATTCCGGCAGCTCAACAGTATGAGCAAGATATCGATCAAAGACTGCAAAAAGATATTGCCAATGCCTCTGCAGCTTTGTCGGAAGACCCTTTCCGGTATGTCGATTTAGTCAGCGCCCATGCCGCTGCCAGTGATCCAGGGCAGGAACTCAGTACTTTGCTGGATGAACTTGACTATGCCAGCGTTGCGGGGTTCGGTTCACGTTATCTGATGTCAGGCTTGCAATTACCTGAGCCAGATAAGGTGCCGCCTCAATTGAGCCCCGAAGTTATCGCTGATTTTCCCGTGGCTTCCCTATTCGAATTGTCTGGCCAGCAATTTTCGGCCAGTGAAGGGAGCGCTACAGAGGAAGCCTGTTTGAGCTTCTCACCGGGCCAGTCGGCCGCTTGGATTAGCTTTAATGGCGTTAGTCCCGATATGGTGCAAACGGAGATTGAATTACCTACTGAACTACCTTCGGCCCCAAACCCCAACTGGCAGGCGGTTAGATCATCAACTCAACCCACCAGTCCCGCAGAAAATACCATTGATTTCCGTGCACTGCCACCGCTGACAGCCACGCCCTTGGGGTTCAACTTAAAAAACAGCCTTGCTTGGAGCGCGCCGGGTGAAGCGCGTACCCTGTATACCCTACCTCAGCCGCTGATGAATCTAGTTGCGCAGAAGCAGGGCGTGCAACTCGCACTGGAAAGGGTCGACAGCGGAGCAGCTATTCTTGGGGCGGATGTAGAAGCGATTCCAAGTTTGGCTATTCCGCTGTCACTGCGTCAAGTTCAAAGCCCTACAGAGAGCGCTATGGGCCGCTCATCGGGGTTACTCGCGGAAGCTGACTATTCAGCTAATATCTACCAACTAAACGGCACTGATGAAGCCACCCGGGATTTGATTGAACAGGCGTTGAAAAGTGATTTGTCGGATGCAAGCATCAGTTTACTCTACCAGTGCCCCGGCGGTGACAAACTGCGTTCGGACGATTTGGACCCCAGTGTACTGCTGGCCAAATTGAACCTCTCGACTTTAAATCAAGTAGAACAAGTCAGTGCCTTGCACGCCCACACGTTTAGCGTTTTATCAGGAGCAGATAATTCCGACTTCGCTCCCTTAAGCGATGTGAGAAATTTCCTGCGTCTAATATGGGAGCTCAGCGTTGTTCGGGCCCAAGGCTTTTATCTCTATTATAAAACTAGCTCGGGTGAGGGCTTGCCCAATGATCTGTTTGCGGATACCGCCAACGCTACCGACTCTCCGAATGACCCCAACCAAGGCACTGTTCTAGGTACTTCTGGTGGAACCGCTGATTTTACTATTTTGGTTCAGTGTCAGAATGCTGGGAACAATAGGGTGGCTCTTGCCCCCTATGAAAACTCCTTGTGGGTTGAATGTGACAGTCGGGCTCCCACCCTGGCTACCGAAGTATTCGATATGAATGGTGTACCCCTCACCAATTATCAACCCACCTATGAAGCCGGTAATATAGGCTTTGCTATCAATTGGAAACCCGTTAATGATGATGATTTGATCCAGATTCCGGTGAATGGTGATCTGCCACAGATTCGGGTCAATGAACTTTACCACCTGCTTCAGTATCAGCTAGTAAGCAACGGCACTTATGGTGCTTCGGTCTGGAGTTTACCAGTGGGCCCCACCCAGAGCGAGGATGAGGTTTCCCCACAGGTAGATGGTTGTTTGCAACTGCGCCAGGTCATTCCGGTGTTTGCCTTTCTACAGGAAACATGGCCAGAGGTGGATTCCCCAATAATGGCCAATCGCTACGATATTGTCGGCCAGCAAACAGATTTGGCATTCCGGATATGTGATTTATACGGCAACCCGCTGAACATACAATACAGAGATACGATTACGCCGCTCTATAACGATCCTCTTATCAGTCCCGGAGAGTGGCCGGGGGTGGAGAGTGGATTCTTTTTTATTGATCAAAACGACAATACGGCTCTGCTGAAACTGTCTATGGAGTTTAATCCAGGCATAGTCAGCGCTACACACTCACCAGAATTTTCCTCACTTGCTGCTGATGAGAAGCAGCAGTGGCAAGCTATTCAAACGCGCTATCGTTTGATCATTGACCAACTTACCGACAGTAATACCTCTCTAACGGTTACCACCAGCCTGACCGGAACCGTGAGTATTGGTGACCCTCAAAGGGAACTGCTTAACTTTGCAGAGCAGGTACTGGAATATATCAACCAGCAAGTCAATGATGCTGTTTTCAATGCGGTGCCCTCATTGACTGAGCCTACGATTAGCACACAATTTAACTTTCCTGTCGCCTTTAGTGATGTCTTGGAGCAACCAGATGATATTGTTGAGATCACGGCATGCCTGACGATGAAGCGCGACAGCTCACTGGTTTATCCGCCGGCAATGACATGCTTGCCTGCAGCCGCTGAACTGCAATTTCATATCCCAGCAAAACTTAACTTACCCCCTTTCCCTATTGCTCAGGGAATGGCTACAGACTGGATCTCGGAGGACAGTAATCGAATCACTAACTTTGCCCGTTATTTCGAAGCAGCGTTTGCTGGTTTTGATCAGGCTGGAGGTGTATTGAAACTGGCGCAGAGATCAGTCCAACAAGTGGCCGATGACAGTAATCAAGTTCCTGATCTGTGGGCCGTTCGCTTCAGTGAGATTAAAGGCTTTGGTATAAGCTTTTACAGCAATCCGGTTTATTTTGCGCTTCGGCCACTGAATACGACGCCACGCAGCGGTATGGTCAATGATATCCAGTACAATGATATCGATATGGATGCATGGGCCCAAAGCTTTTTGATGGCTGTGGAAGCATTTCTAACGGCAGAATTTGGCATCGCAGTGGCGCTGCTGGATAAGCGTTATAACACTGTTTACTACGATCAGTTAATGGCGAGCAAACAAACTCTTGCGACATCAATACCTAGCGGACTGGTGTCGATTTTAGAGAAGGATGAAGGGCAGGGTGATATCGAAGAAGCTCAGGAGCGCTTGCGGCAAGCGCTATTAGTAAACCTTGCCAGTGCCTACACCATTTCCACTGTTGTTCAGGTGCCCGCAGATATTAGTGCATCAGAAATTATAGATGGCACTCACCCACAAAAGGCACCACAACTGTTTGGCAGCATTGCCCAACCTAATGATGAGGCACTGATTAAAAGCGACGCTGATATCGACAAGTTATACCAGCTCTCAGCGGTTTATCTGAGCCTTGATACAGGCAAGCAGTGGGCAACTTCTTTGCTTAGTGTTACCACACCGGAGGATCACTCCAGTATTCAGCTACCGCTGCAATACAATGTTAGCTACTTGCAACATAACTTTGAAGAAGATAGCGAATTTCTCGGCTACGTACCCAGTTCTTGGATAAAGTTTGCACTGCCCGAAGAGGCGCCCCTGCTGATGCCTATCACTGCCCAGGCGCCACTCAATACGGAAGCTATCATCCCGATCCCCCTGCCTTTTGAACCAGCCTTGCCAACACTGTTGTCCCACAGTGGCACTGGAGCCAAACATTTAACGGAGTTATCCAGCTCTTCAGAGCTTCGCGATGAAATTCTCGATGCGATGGAGTGGACCTATACGGTGCAAATAAGCACCGATATTGCCAGTCAAGATGACTTGTATTTCAATATTATCCGCAACCAACCGATCGCGCCGGGGCAACGGCGAATCACTGCGGCCAGAAAAAATCTAGGAGTTACTGATGCCTTATTTGAAGCTCTTGCAGAATTTCACCAAGAGTATCCGGCCTTGTCGGCCCAATTTAATAATATTTTGTCTGAAGCCTATAGTAGTGGTGCCGCTTCCCAGGGTATCCCTAATGGGGAAGCATCCGAGCTTGTTTCAAGCTTTGTCGCACTGGTAAATAATGTTGCAGAGGCTTGGCCCACCAATTGGGATATCGCCGAAGATTTGTTAGTTGAAGATAATGAGATCGACCATTTCCATCTCACACTGAGCGGAGGCCCTGGTGTCAACACAGCACTGAATACGCTGACACTGCAAGGGCAAACTGATCGGGATAACGATAATCCCGCTATTTGGCCTTCTCTCTCCTTTAAAGATATTCTGAATGGAGATAACTTTTGGGAGCCGGAGCCTAGCCAGGCTACGGAAAAAGATGGATGGTGGGAGCTTCAGCACAGTATCCCAGCTGCCCCCCTGTTTAGTCCTCTAACTTTAACTTGGACACCCCTAGACATACTGGCTTATCAGTCTGCCAATTTCACTTCATGGATTGTTCGCAACGCCGAGTTAGTACCCGATGAGAAAACCAATCCACTGTTTATTTACACAACGGATGAAACATCCTTTGTAAATGCAACTATTCCGTTAGTTGAACGGGAGTCACTTAATCCCGTCGCTGTTGGACCGATGAGTGAGGCTATTTTGCAGCAAGTGATGGAAGATATTATCGAGCCTATTTCTTCGGTCAACTTTGCTGCTATTAATCCCAGGATCAATTTGCGAATTAGTTACGCCTACTCGCTGGTAAGTGATAACAGCGGTAGTAGCCATTTGATGGCTGAAGCTCCCGTTTTGTTAGCCAACGCGCTTGAGTTAGACACGTTTTCTCCATCGACGACAGCACGGAGTGTTGCGTCACAAGTCTGGCAGTGGTTCCAGAATAGCCAGCTCTCTTCCGATAATGCACGGCTCAATATCGGATTTACCTTATTTGGCACAGTTAATGGGCAGCAACTACCATTGGTGCAAATTAATAAGATTACAGTGTTATTTGGAAGTACTTAATAAAAAGGGGGAAGGAATACACTGTGCTCGGGACCTTATGAGGCATGGATGCCGATTACGAGCTTACAGGGATGTATTCACAGCGTGTCTCGAGTTCAGTGTATTCTTTACTTCTGACCCGGTGGTAATAAAAGCGGTGGAGTTGATGATAAAATCATCTGCAATAACCCGAGCGGGTTAGAACAATAGAACCTGGATGTCCCCCCGGCGTAAAGACACTGGACTCGAGTCTATCTCAAAGCGGATATCTGTTGTAGATTGGGATAAAATTCTTCTAACTTCAGGAAGTATCCTTTCCCCTCGTTCTGTGTAAACCACCCATGCTACATTGTTTGGGAATTGTTGTTTTGCCTCCTCTAGATCAGTCTCAGTTGCAGAAGTTTTAAATCCGGCTTCAAGTAAATCTCTAGAAATAGTCTTTGCATTTTCCTGCTGTGCGGCCTTGTTGAATATGAGGATAGAGTAATG
The DNA here is from genome assembly GCF_041447265.1 of Microbulbifer epialgicus. NCBI lineage: Bacteria > Pseudomonadati > Pseudomonadota > Gammaproteobacteria > Cellvibrionales > Microbulbiferaceae > Microbulbifer > Microbulbifer epialgicus. Next base: position 38,417 of record NZ_JBGMEK010000029.1, on the reverse strand, counting down.
CGAATTTCTTTCAAATTTTTCCCGAGTTGCCCTTCTTTCTTTTTCTTGCGCTGGGCTAATAGTTGCACGTGGAATATGTTCGGCCATTCTGTCAATATCTTTTCTATTGGTGGTCAATCTTAAACGCAGCTCTTCCAGTTGGTTATTGAGTTCCGCTTTCTCTGCACCAAAATCCTCCTTAAGTTGAAATTTTGCTCCAGAATCTCCTATCCATATTTCCACGGACCCCCAGATGGATAAAGCAAGTAGCATCGAGCCAAACATTACAAGTACGACACCTCCCAACCCGAAATTTTGATGCTTAATGTGGTTGTATACCGCAGCGAGGAGGCAGATTCCTCCCAAGATGATCCCCACTATCATTGTGGCATTTTCAATGATCATGTATGTCACCTCGCTTTCTCATTTAATATTAATGCTAGGGTCGACTAAGTACAGCTGAAGGTGTTCCAGGAGTCACTTAATGGAATCTTAATCGGTGAAGTGGGTCGTATAATCAGAAAATAGTATGCGGTAGATATGGTTGCTCCAACAAATGTAATTTATTCAGGTTGAATTCGTCGAATGTCTCATCATCCTGCTGTGCATGGCTGACATAAAGTGATTTCTATAAATGTCTTCAAGCTACTAGAGTACCTTTCCAGTCAATATTCCAAATCTCCAGTAGTGAATGGTCGTGGCGGTTTTTTACCTAAAACTTTGCGTAGCAGACTATTCATCGTTGCCGGATCTTCATCGAACCCGCCATGTGTTTTACTCTTGGTGGCATTGGAAGGACTGTAATGGATTTTTACCTCGTTCATTGGAATCTGATCGTTGTAGATCTGCATGCCCATGAGTGCTTCTCCACGCTTTTCCTCAAAAGCATTGGAGACCAGATATAAGAGGGATTTACCATAGACTCGAGCGACATTGTCATCTTCTTCCTCTTCTGCGGACAGATTGTAAATGGTGGTTGATTCTAATTTTTGATTCTTAATCAGTGGTTTGTAAATATGCTGGTAGAGGTCATAATTGGCGGCCGGTGCCAGCAGAGAGCAGCTGGATACTTTGTTGAACATATTGCCTCTAAATAAACGTTTTAACAGGTGTGCTTGAAGTATTGCTCCTGCACTGTGACCAGCCACGTGTAGCTGCTTATTGCCTATTTCATTCAGCGTGTTCAATATGTGTTTTAGTGTGCGTGAGCCATGGCTATCTTGACTTTCAAAAGGTTTTGCCGCATTTTGTTTCATTTCATCCCATATAGCCCGACCCGGAAAACGAGTCATATTTTCAATGCGACGATCGAACCAGTCTCGTATGCCTCCTGCAATGCGCTCGGCACGGGCAGATTTATCAGTCAGAATACTCTTCATAATCTCAAGAAGGCCAGTGTCCCACATAAAATGAAAGGGGTAGATGCGGTTCTCAATAAAAACATTTTTCATCGCTGCGATACGACGCGCCGAGTCCTTCGCAGTATTTAGGCCACCATGTGCATAAAAAAGTAAATGATCGAAATTTGTTTTCTCTCGTTGTAGGTTATCTGCTATAGCCGCGATATGAGATTCATTGCTCCAGTATTTACCGCCGTCACGGAAATTACCATCATTAAGATGTACAAAGTGTCTCCATATCTCATTGCGGCTCGGTGTAGCGGATGCTGCGAGGTTGGCAGTGGACCGGGTACCGGCTCGGCGTAATTGGTCAAATATCTGCGGCGTGGGCAGGGCAATTTGTACCACCCAGGCATCCAGTACTGAGTTTAACCAGTCTTCGTAAGGCCAGAGGGCTTTCCCATTGTCCCCCCAATCCCTGCCCCAGGAATTCTGAACCCAAAATCCCTCGGTGTTATATCCAACTATGGCAAAAGCATGCCCGCCTATCTGTTGTTTATTGGCTGGTATAACGTATTCGCCGTTAGGGTTTCTGCGAAGTTTAAGCCAGCCATCATGGATCATTGCTGATACGTATATGATGTAGGTCTCCTGAAGTGCATAGTGCATCTCTGTAATATCCGGGCGTATTCGATAGTAGGCGCCGATAGTTCGAGACTTAGCATCTTCCAGTTGCTCAAAATTTGGGGTGTTACCATCTTCTTTCTTGTAAAGGGAATCGAGACAAACACCAGTATTCAACCACCCCTTAATCGCTCCCCGACAACTTGACCCCTCATAGGTTTCCCCAGGCCACTCGTCGTATCTGCGCGCCATGTTGTAAATCATCCAGGGGCTGACTAAGACATTTTGATTCTGTTGTTGATACAAACGATTAATTACAGCAGCCAAACCAAATCCGGTACAGGCTCCATCCTGCCCCTGATTGAGAATAGTGAGGTCTTGGGGAGGGGGCATCTGGCAGGGTATGGGAGACAGGCGGGGCTCATAATAGCGATCCCGTAGATCCAGGGCGTCACTAATGACATTAAATTGCTCGCTCAGTTTCTTCATGGCAACTTCTCGGTTTATTAAGCGGACATTCCTTCACTGAGGATAATTCGGGAGTAGCACGATTCCAGCTATTGGCAAGAATAGTAGTTAGATTCTACGCCTACTTTATTATCATGATTAACACAGGATAAACTACCGACTTGGATACTGATCTTTTACTGATCTCTACTATTCCGACGCATAAGATTAGAATAGGAGATTAAAGGCTGGCAAGCGCTATTCAAAGAACGCATTTGTGAGGTCGCCAATGCCAAATTGACACCAAAAATTATCAAGCTTGCACCAGTGTGTTTTTAACTGAATTTAAGAAATAGTTCCTTTTTGAGAGGCTTTACCATAAGTTTTAGTAGAATATCGAGATTGGGCCATCAATAGACAATTGCGGTGCTGAAAACACTACGAAGTAGATTCACAACTACGATAAGTGAGCTTGGAAAATTTGCGTATATGATTCTTAAAAGTTTCTCCTTAAAAGGGTTTTTAAACTGCTCCAATGAGTTTCTGGCTAAGCAAAGGGGTATTCTGTCGTCAATTTTCGGCTTAAAAATCGCGACAATGCGATTGGCGACACGGTTAATTTTTCGGAGCCATGGGTGTGGAAATAGATGCCTGATTAGCTGCCACCCACTGTAAGCAAAGCAATCCATAGACCACAGTTACTTTGAGGAAAGGTAAAGTTACTACGGGGTCAGAAGGAAGGAATACACAGCGCTCGAGACGCGCTGTGAATACGTCCCTGTAAGCTTGTAATCGGCATCCATGCTTCATAAGGTCCCGTGCGCAGTGTATTCTTTCCTTCCCCCTTTTTATTACTTACAAAAACTTTTTAGGGAGGCTTTTTATGGATCGTGCAATATTCTACGACCGTATTCGTGAAGATCTATTCGAGGGACGCCTGAATCTTGAGCAGGTTGAAGGAATGGAGGTGATCCTTAATCTCTGGGAAACCCCACCCGTTCAGCCGACTGGAGATTTGAAGGCACACTGGGAGGTTCGCCATATCGGTTGGCTTGCTTATATGCTTGCAACAGTTTTTCATGAAACGGCATTCACTATGCAACCGGGCACAGAGTTTGGCAGTAATGAACGCTTTACCCAGTTATATGAAGGCCGCAAAGATCTGGGCAATACCAAGGAAGGTGATGGTGTAAAGTTTAAAGGGCGCGGCTATTTACCGTTAACCGGGCGCCGTAATTACGAGCAAATGACCTTAGTCGTTCGTGAATTTTACCCGAATTGCCCTGATTTTACCACGGACCCCGAAGCGGTAAGAGATGTACGGTATGCAACGGTAATACTGTTTTACAGCATGATTCTGGGGTTCTTTAATGATAAAACACTGAAACAATATATTGGCAACCCAGATAAAGGACAGATAGTCGATTACTTCCATGCACGAAAAGTCACTGGCAGCATGCATAAGGCACGTAGTATTGAAATCTATGCTAAGGAGTTCGAACAAGCGTTACTACAAGCCGAGACCAGTCAGGTATCGCCACTGCCCATTGAACCACAACCGGCTCCATCGGTACCTGAAGAGCCCCCAGGAACCGCTCTTCAAATGGAAAGGTCAACCTTCTATGAAGATATACGTAAAGGCATCTTCAAAGGCAGCTTGACCCAGGAACAGGTTAATGGAATGGAGGTTATTCTGAATTTCTGGGAAAACCCGCCGACTCAGCCGAGCGGAAATTTCAAAATTCAGTGGGAAATTCGTAGCATTGGTTGGCTGGCTTATATGCTCGCAACGATTTTTCACGAAACGGCATACACTATGCAACCAATTACGGAATATGGCTCTAAATCTTATTTTACCAGGTACGACTTCCGAAAAGACCTGGGGAATACTGAGCCGGGCGATGGGTATAAATTCCGGGGTCGCGGCTTTGTGCAGCTAACCGGGCGTCGCAACTACGAGAAGCTGACACCGGTGGTACGTGAACATTACCCTCAGTGCCCAGACTTTACCCAAGACCCCGATGCTGTGAAAGTTCCAAAATATGCAACGATCATCCTTTTTTACGGCATGTTCCTAGGAATCTTCACCGGGAAAGCACTAAGGCATTCCATCGGCGATCCAGAGAAGGGACAGATAGTCGATTACCGCCATGCGCGGCAAATTATCAACGCTATGGATAAAGCGGACAATATAGCACGCTACGCTGAGGAGTTTGAGCAGGCACTGGTCAATGCCGGAGCTACAGCCTAATGCAAAAAGCGGCATGTGCGCTCATTGTATCGGCTCTTATTGGCTGCGGCCAATCACTAGATAATCATCGAGAAGCACCGACACAATTCGCGAAGTCTTCGAAAAATGCTGTCTCAGCTGAATCCCCAGTTGATTGCGACCAAATAAAGAGGCCTCTTAATCCATCGGAAAAGCCACCCCGTGGGGAAAAGGAACTGGACAAACATTTCCGCCTCGCTTTCTATTACGAATCTGCTGGCAACTTTGACAGCGCTATAGAACATTACCGGGCAGCTGAAAATTTAGCCATCTGTGATTGTGACCGCGCTCATGCCCTAGCCGGTATAACGGCAGCAACAGAAGCGAAAGAAATATTTCAGCAAGAAGGTATAAATGCCAAGCCAACGCAGTATTTTTGGGGGCGCCTGCAGGACCTGACCCAAGATCTTCCCTGTGTAGACGTCCAGTAAAATACTTTTGTTGACCATCTATGATAAGTCAGGATTTCTAAGATTTTCATAGATAAAGTCTACACAGAGCTTTATTTTGGGAATTTGGTATTTACTGCGTTCGTAAAGTAAGAAGATGCCGATATCGCCACCGGGGCTGACCGATACGGTGCCCTCTGTGGGTACCTCCACCAATTCCCCAGAGTCAAGGAATTCGCAGACACTCCATGAAGGTACACAGAACATGCCGCGATGATTCAGGGCGGCAGTAGATAGAGCCTTGCCATTGTTGCTGATCAGGTGCGGTGAAAGTTTGAGCAGCTCCCAGTTCTCGCCATTAAAATAATACCAGTCGATTGTTCCCCTGGGGCCCCGGTACTGCAAGGTCGGGGAGGACTCGATGGCTGACTTCGCCAATGGTAGCTGTTGCTCCAGGTTGTTGAGAAAATAAGGAGTAGCTACGAGGGTGAATTTATTGTCGTCCAGGCGCTTGGCAATTACGTGCGCATCCGGCGCATAGCCCCCGCGAATGGCGATATCCACCGGGTCTTTACCTAATTGTGCGAGATCGTCGCTGTAGTACAGGTCGAACAGAATATTGGGATAGCGCTGGGCGAATTGTTCCAGCAGCGGAGTTAGGTGCTGCTCGCCGTAAGAGGGCAGGCAGCTGACCCGGATAAGGCCGCTGGGCGCCTCGAATGTCTGACTGACCAGTTCGTCGGCCTGCTCCAGTTGGCGAATGGCTTCGCTGACCATTGAATAGTAGAGCTTGCCCAGTTCGGTGACTTTGACTTGGCGGGTGCTTCGCTGCAACAGATCTATCCCCAAGGATTGCTCCAGGTCACGTACCCGGCGAGAAATGGAGGAAGCGGGCACATCGAATTCCTCAGCTACCGCAGTGAAACTACACAGTTCTGCAACTCGCTTGAAATAGCGCAATGCCCTGATTTTATCCATAATTCCCCGTCAACTGGCTGTCCAGCGTTAAATACACTCCCATTATTGTCAGAAAGACAAAAGACTTCTACCGATACCCACCTATTTCCCGGCGCGTGGGCCGGGCATCATCGTTTCTACCAGTTGAACAGGACAAATATAGAGGCCTATGAAAGCGTTGAGAATGACCCAGTACGGGGAAGTAGATGGCAGCTTGGAATTCCAGGTGGTGGATAAGCCCAGTCCTAAGGCGGATGAAGTACTTATTCGGGTACAGGCCGCAAGCGTTAATCCGATCGATAACAAGATCCTGCGGGGAGACTTTAAGTCCTTCAGTAAGGTGAGCTTCCCGGCGGGCATCGGAAGGGATGTCAGTGGCGAAGTGGTATCTACCGGGGAGGAAGTGACTCACTTCAGGCCGGGGGATCATGTATTTGCCCGTGTGGGAGAGGAGCATGTCGGTACCATTGCAGAATATATTACTGTGCAGGTTTCCCATCTGGCCCGCAAACCACAGAATTTGTCACACCAGGAAGCCGCGAGTATTCCGCTAGTAGGGCTGACCTCTTACCAAGCCCTGGTTCAGGTTGCCGGGCTTAAGCAGGGAGAAAAGGTTCTGATTCATGCGGGTTCCGGAGGTATAGGCTCCATGGCGATTCAACTGGCGAAATCATTCGGTGCTTATGTGGTTACCACAACCAGCACCGCGAATGTGGGCTGGGTTAAGGAGCTTGGAGCCGACCTCGTTATTGATTACAAAAAGGAAAATTACCTGGACCAGCTCTCAGAGATAGACGTGGTGTACGATACGTTGGGTGGAGAATACACTCTGGATGCATTTAAAGTACTTAAGCCCGGTGGGCGGGTAGTCTCTATTGTTGGGGATTTGGACCCGCAGGCCGCAGAGGAGCTGGGCCTGAATTGGTTGATTCGTAAGCTGCTTGCATTGAAATCACGTAAAGTGATGAAAGCAGCCAAGGCCAAGTCTGCTCTATATCGGATGGTGCTTATGCAGGCGAATGGAGAACAGTTGCGTGAATTGGGCAACCTTTATCAGGATAATATTATTTCCCCGGTAATCGACAAGACTTACTCGTTCGAGCAAAGCAAAGAGGCATTTTCCTACCTTGCATCCGGCCGCGCAAAAGGCAAAGTCATTATTTCTATGGAAGAGCCTGCCACCGCTTAAGGTGGCTGGATACTATTCATCTGGCAACGAATTATTGAAACAGATGTGCGAGTCTGCTGGAGTTTGCCGGCTCGTGCCGAACAAAGTCGGCATATTCTTGTATCGCATTAGCCTGCTAGCTTGCCGCGTGAAAAAAAGAGTTCCATTGGTTTTGGTGGAATACCGCCCCTGAATATTAGGGGGCCGCTTAAAATAAAGAATCCCGTTATCTTTCGATAGAGATATGTGATCTATATCACAGTATTCCAGCTAGGGTATCACTAAGGCCTGGAAAATTCCCACCTGTCTGTTTCGCTAGATTTGACTTTCCTCACATCTGCCCATTCTCGTATTCAATACAATGCCGCTGGCTGAAAGGTCCCTGTTTATAGGCATTTCAATGTGGCCCGCAAGGGTCTTCCGCATCGTTTGTGTTCATTGTTAAAGGTAGGGTCAGAGGTAGGTCACATGTTCAGAATTCTACAGGTAACAATCCTGCTGCTGTTGGCTGGCACCCTGTGCGCACAGGATGTCAGTCGTGATGATATCCGAGGTTTGGATGAACAGATCCAGGATGTCAAAAAAGATGTGATCGATTTGACAACGACCCTGGCACAGTTGGAAGAGAAGTTACTGTTCCCATCCAATACCCAGGTAGCGTTTTTTGTATCCATTGCGGATGAGCAGCCGTTTGAGCTGGAATCAGTGGAGGTAAAACTCAATGGCGAGATCGTTGCGCACCATTTATATACCTACCGCGAGATAGAATCCCTGCAGAAGGGAGGGGTGCAAAAAATTTACACTGGCAATGTGCAGGCAGGTGCCCACCCTCTGGAAGTACGCTTTATCGGCAAAACTCCTTCCGGAAAAGAATACCGGTCCAACGCCTCCTATCAGGTGGATAAGGCCGTGGGGCCAAAGTTTGTCGAGATCAGGATTGCCGGAACCGAGTCCGAGATTAATTTCAAGGACTGGTAATGATGCTTACTCCTTTGCTATTGGTGCTGCCCGGTTCGGTCAGGATGACATTGCGGGTCCTCGGAGCCTCCCTTTGCACCTTGCCAGTTTTTTTCGGTGTGGCGAATGCCGATGATAAGGAGGGGCTGAACGACCTGTTTTTTGGTGCGGCTATGTTTCACGCCCACCAGGAAAACTATTTTGATGCGATTGTGGCTCTGGATACCGAGCTGGTCCAGTACCATCGCTTGGATGAACCGGAGCTGGACCCGTTCAGCGCCCACCTGGGGCAGGCGGAGTTCTCCGTTGGCGATCTAGAGCTTTCTTATCGCATACACCGGGAAGCGGGTCGCGCAATTGAAGCTGTACTGAAAGGTAATGTTTCCCAATCAGTACGCAATGAGGCCGCCTACCGCCTGGCCAAGATTCACTACCATAAGCAACAGCCCGTTAATGCTCTGCACGCATTGGAAATGATTGAGGGGCGGGTACCCGAGCGTGTGCGTGCGGAGGAACAATTTTTACGCGCGCGGGTTTTTATGCAATTAGGACGCTTTGAAGCTGCCGTTGAGCTGCTAAAGGATCTGAAGGGGGAGGAATCCCTAGAGGGATTTGTCGAGTTCAACCTCGGTATCGCCCAACTGAAATTCGGTGAGGAAGCGCGCGGTGTGTTGGAACTGACTGCTCTGGGTAAAAATCGGAGTAATGATCCCGCTGAGCAGGCGCTGTACGACAAGACCAACTTGTTACTCGGCTCCCACCTGATGGAGGCCGGTGAACTGCAGCTGGCTCGCCCCTATTTTGACCGTGTAAATCTCGAGGGCCCATTTTCCAATCGGGCGCTGCTCGGAGCAGGCTGGGTGGAGGCCCGTGCGGGTCGCTTTGATCGGGCACTGGTGCCCTGGAAAATGTTGCAGGATCGCAAAGGCACCAATGAATCTGTACAGGAAGCCATGCTCGCCGTGCCCTATGCCTATGGCAAGCTGGATGTGCACAGTACGGCAGCTATTCACTATGGCCGTGCACTGGATTCCTTTGGCAAGGAGATAGATACGCTAACCGCTTCGATCAATAGCATCCGCGAGGGAAAATTTCTCGAAGCGCTACGCCGCAAGGAAGCCACCCAGGTCCAGAATTGGGTGGTGGCGTTGCGCAACCTGCCGGATGCGCCGGAGACCCATTACCTGCTGGACTTGATGGCGTCCAACGATTATCAGGAGTTCCTGCGCAATTACCGCGATTTAAATGACCTCTATGAGCGCAACGAAGAGTGGTTGAAAAATCTCACGGCTTACGAAGATATTATCAGCATTCGCAGGGCCTATTACGAACCCCTATTGCCACAACTTGACGAGCAATTTCGCAAGCTGGATGCCCGCATCAAATTGCGTATAGAACAGCGTGACAAATTTGCCAGCCGTATCGAGCAAATGCTGATCTCGCGGCGCCCCGAGTATCTCGCCACTGCTGGTGAGCAGGAGGCGCGCCTGGAACTGCTGAAGCTGCAAAAGCAAATTGTGCAGGATCCTCAAGGTTTCACTGAGGTGACCCAAAGCAGGGTGGAGCGGCTCCAGGGTGTGTTGGATTTGCGTCTTTCCACGGAGTACGACCAGAGACTCACCGAAGCCTATAAACACCTGCAGCAACTCAATGAGGAAATTGAAAAGCTGCAATCAGTTTATCAATCCTATGTTCGTAGCCGCCAGGCTGCCACTCACAGTTATACCGGCTACAACACTGATATTACCCGACTGCGCGCACAGATCCGTAGTACGCAGCAGCGTCTCGAAATGCTGATGGCGCGCCAGGGTAGTATGCTCGAAGCCCTGGCAATCCAGGAGTTGCAACGTCGTCGCACGCAGCTGGAAAGCTACCAGATTAAAGCGCGCTTTGCCCTGGCTGATAGTTATGACCGCGCCAATGAATTGCAGGAGCGGCGTGAGGACCAGCGCAAGATCGAACAACATCGTGTGGAACAAGCCGAGTCTCTGCCCGAGAACAATCCCCCAGAACTGGAAGCGGAAGATGGCAAAGGGGATGAAGCATGAAGCCTGTGTTTGAACTCAGTTTGTTGGCTGTGGCTACTTTTCGCCGTTGTGTCTCAGCAGTTGCCGTGGTGCTGTTGCTCAATGCTTGCGCAGTGAATAACAGTAAGACCATTGGAAGCCTGCAACATGTCGATATCGAAATTAAAGAGGAGTATATCGACGGAAGCCTTGAAAAGGCCCTGGCTAGTTACCAGCACTACCTGCAGGAAACGCCCGAGTCGAATCTCACTCCTGAGGCCATGCGCCGTATTGCCGATCTGAAAATTAAACAAGCCCACCGTGCGGAGGATGCCGCCATTGACAGCGCCGTCAGCCCAACCAGTGCGGCGAATGCCAGTGGTGCAGTTGTTGCCATAGACGCCCCTGAACTGGCTGCGGGAAATATTCTCGATGCCCCGGCTGAAGTTGAAATCCCGGTTGCCCAGGTGGCAGCCCCTGTGGAGCAGGAAAATAGCGGGACAGAGTCGGATGCCGAGTTTGAAGCCCGTGCCACTGGTAATGTTGAGGTCGCTTTCGACAATACGCCACTACAGATGCCCGCAGATGACCCCGATGCGCTGATGTCCGCCAATGCCCGAGAGGCGATCAATCTGTATCTCGACCTACTTAAAAAGTATCCACTGTACGACCGCAACGACCAGGTGATGTACCAGCTCTCCCGCGCCTATGAGGAAGCGGGTCAGATCGATGCTGCGGTGGATATATTGCGCCAGTTGGTGGCTAAGTACCCTGATTCCCGACATATCGATGAATCCTGGTTCCGCCTGGGCGAATATTATTTTACCCGCAAGAAGTATCTGGATGCCGAAGAGGCCTATGGCAAAGTAATCCAAATCGGTGTGGTTTCCAGTTTCTACGAGCTTGCATTGTATAAGCGCGGCTGGTCTCTGTTTAAGCAGGATATGTATGAGATGGCGCTCGACGACTATATCGCCATGCTTGATTACAAAGTCTCGCAAGGTTATGACTTTGACCAGCAGAGCAATGAAGTAGAGCGCAAGCACGTAGACGATACGTTCCGTGTGGTCAGTTTGAGTTTCTCCTACCTGGAAGGCCCCGACTCCATTGTCGATTACTTCTCCCGCAAAGGTGCGCGCCAGTATGAATACTTAGTGTACAGCCACTTGGGTGAGTACTATCTGGATAAGCGTCGCTACCAGGATTCGGCAAAATCCTACAACGCATTTGTTGAGCGTAACCCACTACACAAGGTTTCCGCGGACTTTTCTATTCGAGTGATCGAAATTTACGGCAAGGGTGGATTTCCCAAGCTGGTGCTTGAGGCCAAGAAGTCCTTTGCCAATACCTATGCGCTCAATGCCGAATACTGGGCGGTGTTCGATATCAATGAGTACGGAGAGGTTGTCGAGTTCCTGCAGGCAAACCTGATCGACTTGGCCAGCCACTACCATGCCGCCTACCAGAATAAAAAGCTCAAGGATAAAAAAGCCGATCACTATCGCGAGGCGATTCACTGGTATCGCAGTTATCTGCAATCCTTCCGCGAAACTGAGCGGGCGCCGGAAATCAATTACCAACTGGCCGGCCTGATGTTAGAAAATCGCGATTTTCATGGTGCCGCGCTGGAGTATGAGCGAACCGCTTACGAATATCTTGCGCACAAGGATTCCAGCGAAGCCGGTTACGCCGCGGTCTATGCCTATCGTGAGCATTTAACCAATAACCTGAAAGAAGCTTCTGCGGATCAGCGTGCGCCACTGTTACGGGAAATTATCCGCTCATCACTCACATTTGCCGATACCTTCCATGAGCATGAAAAAGCCCCGCAAGTAATGTTGGGCGCGATTGAGGACCTGTATGGTCTCAAGGACTATACACTCGCTATTGAAAATGGCCGCCGGTTGCTGGAAAAATTCCCAGCGGCAGAGCAGGAGATTCGTCGCTCCAGCTGGATGTTGGTGGCTCACGCATCATTTGATGTAGAGGCATTTGCCGATGCGGAATTGGCTTACGGGGAGACCCTGAATCTTACCGCAAGCGATGCCAAGGATCGTGCAGGGCTTGTCGATAACCTTGCGGCGTCTATCTACCAGCAAGGTGATATGGCTCGCAAACAGGAAGATCATGCGACTGCTGCAAGTCACTTTCTGCGTATCCGCGCTGCAGCCCCGGGGGCAACTCTATTGGCTACCGCGGAGTACGATGCTGCCGCCTCACTGATCATTCTGAAAGATTGGGCTCAGGCTGCGACGGTACTTAACAATTTCCGCACTCATTTCCCCGACCACAAATTGGCGAAAGACGTCACCAAAAAGCTGGCGGTAGTCTACCAGGAAAGTGGCGAACTGCTATTGGCCGCTGCCGAGTTTGAGCGTATTGAGCGTGAGTCTGAGGATGAAGAAGTCCGTCGTGAGGCTCTGACTCAGGCGGCTGACCTCTATAGCGCAGCGGAAGATAACCAAAAAGCGTTGGCTGTACTGCGCCGCTACGTGGATTTATTTCCGAATCCCCTGGAGCCGGCTTTGGAAACGCGGCAAAAAATCGCCGATATCTACAAAGCGGCCGGAGAACAAAAGCTTTATATGAATGCACTGCGTGAAATGGTCCGTATAGAATTGCGCGGCGGTTCACAACGCAGTGACCGTACCCGCTACCTCGCCGGTAATGCCGCGCTGTTGTTGGCGGAGCCGAGTTACAACGCCTTTACCCAGGTTGCATTGGTCAAACCGATTGAGCAAAACCTCAACCTGAAGCGTAAGCGTATGAAAACGGCCATTAGCGCCTTCACTGACTTGATTGATTATCAAGTGGCTGATGTCACTGCGGCGGCTACTTATTACCTCGCGGAAATCTATTTGCACTTCAGTCAGTCACTCAAAGACTCTGAGCGCCCCACTAATCTAAATGCGCTGGAGCTGGAAGAGTATGAGTTGGCGCTAGAAGAGCAGATTTATCCGTTTGAAGAAAAGGCGATTTCAGTGCACGAGAAGAATGTCGAACTTCTGGGGGTGGGTATCTATAACCCTTGGGTCGATAAGAGCATTGGCAAGCTCGCAGGATTGATGCCAGCTCGGTACGCGCGGGTCGAGGAAGCGGGTCAATATCTGCAGAACATTGTGCCGCTACCGCCAGAGCCTGAGCAGCTGAAGGCAGGCGAAGCGGTATCCGGTCGGTAGAAATTTGAGTTGGCCCGGACACTGGTAAGGATACTGGGTTGATAACAGCAAGTAAGGCGATGAGAGCTATGCAAACGAAACTGCGAATATTTTTCCTGATGGGGCTTGCACTGCTAATGACCGCTTGTGCTGGCACCCAGACAACCACCGGCAAAATTACTGATTACTCATCGGTGCGAATTTCCGGCAGTGTAAGCCGGGATTTCGAACGCTCTCTCCAATACTTGGCAGATAAGGAGTATGAGTCGGCCATTGAACTTTTACAGTCAGTGGTGGAGCGCGAGCAGCGCCTGCCGGCGCCCTATATCAACCTCGGAATTGCCCACTACCAGGTTGGTGATGAGAAGAATTCAGAAGCGGCTTTTCTCAAGGCCCTGGAACTCGATGCCGAGCATCCGGTGGCGACCAATGAGCTAGCGGTGCTCTATCGCAAGCAGGGGCGTTTTGCCGATGCGCGGAAAATTTATGTGAATGCCTTGGCAGAAAATCCCGAATATCTGCCTTTAATTAAAAATCTCGGCATATTGTGTGATCTCTATCTGCAAGATCTCCAGTGTGCTCTGGCACAATTCCAACATTACGTGCAATTGGAGCCGGAATCCCAGGATGTCTCCATCTGGTTGGCGGATCTTAAACGGAGGGCGGGCAAGTGACATTGAAGTTTAAATGGGTTTTGCCGCTGGTTGTCGGTATCAACACACTCCTCCCTGCTTTCGCCCAGTCTGAGGGAAAGGGAGTAAAAGAGCCCACGGAAACGAAAGTAGACTCAAAGATCAAAGAGTTGTCGGGCATTTCCATTATTGGTAACAAAGAAGCCCCCAAGTCTCTCTATATTGTCCCCTGGAAAAGTTCCGAAGTGGGTGTCGAAAGCGATCTCGTCTCCAGCCTGATGGACGACAAACTCAAGCCGCTCGACAAGGAAGTTTTCATGCGTGAGCTGGAGTTCTACCAGCTCAGCCTATCCGGCGATTAACGCCGTCCTTTCTCCGGCTCCGGAGCAGCAATGAATTACTGCAGTATTTCTCAAGAGGGTTTGTAATGGACTTTTTTAATAGCGTCATCGAATTTTTCCAGACCGGCGGTACATTTATGTACCCCATTCTCGTGGTTGCCGCACTGGGTAGTGCTGTCGCCATCGAGCGATTCATTCGACTGCATTATGAGCGCTACACCAATCGCAGCATGTGGGACAAGCTGCAACCTCTGTTGGCATCTGCCGATTTTGACCAAGCGCGCAGCCTGGTTAAAGAAGATAACTCCAGTGTGAGCAAGCTGTTGTCCATGGGGCTCGCCCGTCAGGGTACCGTACGCCGTCGCGAAGATATTGAGATCGCGATGGAAGAGAGCATGATGGAAATCATCCCGCAGCTGGAAAAACGCACCCCCTACGTGGCTCTCTTTTCCAATATCGCTACGCTGCTGGGTTTGCTCGGAACCATTATGGGGCTGATTGAAGCCTTCACTGCAGTGGCCAATGCTAACCCGGCGGAGAAAGCCGACTTGCTCTCCGCAAGTATTTCTGTGGCGATGAACACCACCGCTTTTGGTCTGATGACCGGTATCCCCCTGTTGATTGTGCACGCGCTGCTTAACTCCCTGACCGGCGAACTTATCGACAGTCTTGAGATGGTTTCTGTTAAAGCCTCCAATCTGATTGGCAGTTCAACCCGTCGCCGCTTTGAGATTGATGTGCCGGTCAAGCGCGGACAAGAATCTAATGAGAAGCCGGCTCATGACAGTGAAGACAAAGCTGAACCGGAAGCCGAGATAGAAACCGAGACCGAGGCCGAAACTGAAAAACAGCAAACGGAAACTGCGTAATGAGAAGGCGGCGCCACGGGAGAGATAAAGAAGCCCCGGAGCTGGACATCACCGCCTTTCTGAACCTGATGGTGGTACTGGTGCCCTTCCTACTGGTATCGGCCGTGTTTTCACGGGTGACAATCCTGGAGCTGAATATGCCGAGCGGAGCTGGCGGCGGTGCTCCGGATGACCCTACGGTGACGGTAGAGGTGGTGGTGCGCGAGCAGGCTCTGGAAATCAGCGATGGAGAGAAGGTGATCGCGCGCTTCCCTAACCTAAATGTCACTGAAGAGGGCGAGCCCGTCCAGTCGGAAGTGGCTGTGGAGGAAAGCGCGGAGCAGAATGCTGAGCTTGCAGTATTGCCGACAGCAGAAGTTTACGACCTGAAAAAACTTACCGAGTTTTTACTACAGGTGAAAGCCAGTTATCCGGAGAAGACCGATTCCATCCTGTTGATGGAAGCAGATATCGCCTATGAACACCTGGTAGGTGTAATGGATACCGTACGCGGTGCTGAAGTTCGGGTTGAAGGTAGTGACCCCAATGATCCCTCAGCGGTAGAGAAGGTGATTCTGTTTCCCGATATTTCCATAGGAGATGCGCCGTGAGACATGAAAGCCGACGCATGAAGCGCATGGCTCGCAGCCACAAGCGCAAAAAAACCTCGGGTATGAATCTGACGTCTCTAATGGACGTTTTCACCATCCTGGTGTTTTTCCTCCTGACCAACACCTCCAGCAATGAAGCGTTGGAGCCACCTAAGATAATCACGCTGCCGGATTCGGTAGTGGAGACCAAGCCCAGGGAAACGGTAACCCTGATGGTGACGGCTGAGGAGATCCTGGTGGAAGCCAACTCCGTTGTTGCCACCAGCGAAGTGCTCGAGAGTGAGGAGGTCATTATCGAGGCTATCAAACAGGCGATGATTGCAGAACTGGATAAGGCGATTGGCGTGGCTCAGGTACAGGCTCAAGGGGAGGGCGGAAGAGACGAAAGCGAGCAGGGGGCTGAACCACCGGAAGTCAATATTCTTGCGGACAGGGGCATTCCGTTCAGTTTGCTTAAAAAAGTGATGTCCAGCTGCACTGATGCGGGCTACACCAAGGTATCACTGGCGGTTATTCAGAAAGCATCTCAGGGTTAGTGGAAGTTTGTGAGTAATTTTCTTCAACAACAGCGGGCGGTCAGCGAGGCGCTTGATGCGGTTCGCCAGCGAATGCATTTGCTCGAGGATGAGCGGCGGCAGATCGAGGAGAAGCTGGCTGAATTGCAAGCCAATGGCACTAAGTACCAGCTACTCGATGAAATTTCTGAGCGCCTGCGCAAGCTCGAAGATGCCGGCGCAGGGGAAATGTTCTGGGCCGAGGATTATCGGGCAGACGCCTCAGAGCAGGTGATAGAGCGGATCAGGGAGTCGACCCGCGATTTCAACGATAACCTGGATCAGTTGCACCAGGGTCGCAGGAATATCCTCGATAATATCGAGTACTACAACGAGGAAATCTTCACGCTGGATGAGCGTGCCGACAAGCTGCGTCGCGAGGAAGAGGAATCTAAGTTTGAATTCGAAATCACTCGCGAATTCGAGCAGCCAGAGTTTCGCCCGATGGAAATGCCCTGGCATACCAAGGGTGAGGACGAAAAACGTTTCCGCATTTGCGTATTTGTCTCTCTCTTTATGGCCGCACTGTTGGGCTACCTTGTGCCTCTGTATACCCTGCCAGAACCCGAGACTCAGGTGGTCGAGATTCCTGAGCGTTTGGCCAAGCTGGTGATCGAGAAGAAATCCAAGCCCAAGCCACCGCCTGAACCGGAGAAGGCCAAGCCCAAGAAGGAGGAGAAAAAGCCTGAGCCCAAACCTGAGCAGAAAGTGGCCAAGCAGGACCCGAAACCTTCCAAGGCGGAGAAAAAGCAGGCGCGCAAGAAGGCTGAGCGCGCAGGCGTGCTGGCATTCAAGGATAACTTCCAGGATCTTATCCAAGATGATCTGGATAATCGCCTCGGTCAGCAGACCCAATTGAGCACGGCGGGTAAGAAAGAGAACCGCAGTCAGCGCTCGCTGATTACCGCAGCCGCGAAAGCTGGCAGTGGAGGTATCAATACCGCGGAGCTGAGTCGCAATGTGGGCGGCACTGGTTCATCCCTGGGCGGAGTGGCCTTCTCGCGGGTAGAGAGCTCCATCGGTACCGAGGGCGACTTTGCGGGTGAGGATCGACCGCTTAGCGATGGTGTGGGTCCGTCCCGTACTGATGAGGAAATCCAGATTGTCTTCGACCGCTACAAGGCCTCGCTGTATCGCATTTACAATCGTGAACTGCGTAACAATCCGGCCTTGCAAGGCAAGATGGTCTTAAAGATAACCATTGAGCCGGATGGTTCGGTATCTCTTGCGCAAGTGGAATCCAGTGATATGGATTCGCCAGCACTCAATGCCAAAATTGTGGCGCGGGTCAAACGGTTCAACTTCGGCGAAAAGGCCGGTGTTCCAACGATCACCATTCTTTTCCCGATTGACTTCTTCCCGAACAATTAAACGTCTGGCCCCCTTCCCACTTATGCGGGAAGGGGGCTGTCATATTTAAAAAGAGCTGGGGGCAACTTTGCTTGTTCCAGTCTACTGCTTCACTCTTTCTCGTGCCCCAGCCTGAGAACCATTTGGCAATCCCCAAAAAAGTTCCCTTACCTGACTGTTATTTATGACCTGTTTCACGGCCACTTTTCCATCTTGTATTTAAAGTTCGCGCACCGGGCAGTGTCTGTTCGGAGGCGGTGCTCTCGGGTGCTGTCAAGGGTTTTTTGAAACAGAAAAGCGGCGGCTAATAAGTGACGATGATGTCAGAAGTAATTGGGCTGAAATTTTGGAAACACTCGTTTGCTGGTCTAATTTTAACCAGTTTTTACTTTTTGTTTGCAGCGAGTAATGCCCTAGCTACAGAAGAGTGCCCCGTACCTTCCATATCGGATGTTGTGGCGATTGCAAACGATAGCCACTGTGAATTGTGTGGTACAGGAACAGTCCGTGTGCGGTTACGTAACCCAACGGATGAGCCACTGCGCAATCTTTCTTTAGATCTTAATCTGAACAATCCCAGACTTGAATATGCCGGGGGTTTGCAAATTACAGGAACAGACATCGTTTCTACCTCTCCAGTAGATGGTGATGATAACCCTTCATTTACTTTTAATGATTTACCTGGATCATCATTGGGGGGGCCGATATGTAGTGAAAGCGATGTATTTGACAATGATTGTGAGTATGTACAGCTGGAATTTAATGTACGTAGTCGTCCTGGTGAGGAGGAAAATTTAGCAGAATTGAATTTGCCACTGGGGATTACAGCCACCGCACGCTACTCGGCGTGTGGCAGTACCACAATTCAGCAGCAAAGCGATAACCAAACTCTAACTATTGAACAGCCAACCCCGTCTCTTTCTAAGTCTGTAAGTACTTTTGATACTAGTTCGGGAGCTTTGATACCGACATTTGGTGATTCCACAGCGTATGGTCACGAACATGATGGAGTTGTATGGGAAGTCACAGTGAACAGCGGCTCTCGAGAGCTGGAAGCTGTAAAATTTGAAGATTTGTTAGCACCTTTAAATGGAGCCACTGACCTGGAGTGGGCGTGTTTCTCCAGAGTTGATGCAATTAGCTCCGTAGTTGATGATTCGGCGCAAGGTAGTTGCCAGCGAATAGATGATGTTGGTAACCAACTGGTAGGGGTTGATGCGGCGGGGTTGAAATTTAATTTACCTACCATTAATGGAGCAGTTTCGATATTTTTTTCGGGGGAGATGGATGGATCGTGCAATAGTCAGCGTCAAACTAACGTAGTTAGAAACCTTGAATGGGGATGTGATGTTCAGGTAGGTGATCCGATCGGTGGTATTACCCATGCCTGGGGACAGGCGCCACCGGCCTCACAATCTGCCAACCTATTCAGCAACCAAAGTCCAACGGACTTGGATATTACTACAACTATTCATAATGTTCAGGGTACCAGTGGCAGGGCAGGGTCACGCGGTGAGATAACTATCCGGGTAGTTAATAATACTGGTCATACGGTGAGCGGAATTCGGTTGTTGAATACCCTTCCAACTGAATATGTTATGGACCCGACATATTCTCCACGAGTGAACCGCCGTAACGGTGGAGGGGGTAATGATTACCCAGGGCGTATTGCCTCTGGACGGGGCGGCGTTAATTGGGATAATTCAGTCACCTTGACGCCCGATCAGTCAGATCTTGGTGATACAAAGCTTAAAGCTCCGAAGTTTTCCTTGAAGGGGGCTGGTCAAGCAAATGGTGATGGTACGCAAGTAGATATCCTGCGTCACGGTGATTGGGTTGAAGTTACTTTTAGAATTATTCTAATTGATTCTGAAGCCTTTGATCTAGAAACAAATCTTGATGAAGGGCCAAACGAGCCAGATACTAATTATAGAAAAACACTTCAACATAAAGTGGATGTTGAGTTCGATAATTTCTGTAATATTAATAACGCAATTGTAACTGAAACTACTAACTTTGATGCCTGGCCAGAAGACCTGGATGTTAATATCCCTGCGGCACTACATATAGTACGTGATAATGGCACTACTGATCTGACTTTTGAAATCACAAATGAGGGGGGAGATAGAGCAGACCATTACTATGCCTATGTGTCTTTTGGTGCGACCATGAATGTTGTAGGCGTGCCGAATGGTTGTAGCAGTACTGCAGTTGCTAATCCCCCACTTCATCCAAGTACTACCCATCCATCAGGTGCTAACCCTGAGATACCTATCTGGAAGCTGCCGCCGCCTGATAATAACATCCCACCAATCCCCGCTGATGCAAGTATCTATCTTTGTTCAATTGATTATGGGCTGGGCACTCTGAGAGCACAAAGCGGCAGTACTGGGGATATTACTTTTGTTGTAGAGAAAAATACCAGCAGTACAGGTTTGGAGGCTGATGACCTAACATTTCGTGTGGATTTGATTGGGGAGATAACCCTCGACGATGAAAGGCCATTAATCTACCCAACGCCCGAAGCAGCTAATCCTGGAACTTACCCGATAGAACAGCAGGCAAATAACTATTCTTTGGATGCTATGCGTGGCAAGGTGCTAGGCTTCAACCTGTTGAAACGGCATGTGCCAGGAAGTTGTAATGAGTTGCCTAATAGGCCTTCGATTGAGCCCGAGATTTTGATTGGTGAGGAGTGCGACTTCGAAGTGTATGCCGGTGGCTGGTTTGGGTTTGAAACACCAGGTTATAACCTAATTGCAGTTGGTGGAATTGAAATAGCTGATGAGACTCCTGGTGGTCTTAATGGGCGAGATGGTCATCAGGGATATATAAATCATCAGCAACTCTCTTCCTGTGCCGATGCAACTTTCCCAGATCCAACCAGGACAGATTGTAGTGACACTATTACAAATTTTACCAGTACTCCAGGAACCTTACTCTCTGATTCCGGCTTAAAGTGGAATGTTAGTGATGGTAGCTCTTACGCTGTCGACAAGCGGGGACAATGGTTTCTTGCCAATATGACAACCCGGCTACTAAATAAAGATGAGGACACAGTTTCCGGGCCGACCATTCATGGTGATACAAGTACCGATTATGGTCGCGCACGTTTTACTGCATATTTTAAGAGCGGTACGGGTACCTCAACTACAGAACAGATTACGATTGATAATTCTAGCTGCACCAAGAATGCCAGCTGTAATACTGAATATCCAGGTTATCCTCAATGGCAGGATTGGACTGCAGAACTTACGGTAACGGAGCCTAACCTAAATATTTCCAAAAAAGTTTGTAATTTTAGTCAAGTCAATGGAAATATTAATAACTGTAGCTGGGAAGACACCGTATCTGGTAGCAAATTCGACGACTTCGTTTATCGGATTACCGTCGAAAATAATCAAGCCGCTGGTCCCGGTGCAGCGCCAGCCTATGATGTTGTAATTACTGATGAGCTAGCAAGTGCTCAAATGTGTGTATGGCCACTTGCAACCGATGGTCTGCAGAATACACCGGAAGGTGATTTTGGTCTTGTCGGCACAGGCGTTGGTCGTAATGATTATAGCTATGACCCCAATGATCCTGAGGCATCTCCACACTGTTTAGAAAATGGCACTCGTGCATACCTTACATTTTCTTATGATCATTCAGCAGCATTGGAACAGGTGAACGAATCGGATAGCATTGATTTTTATTACCGTGTTAGCCCTCATCGAACCGTTGTACCGAATCAGTCCTTTAAGAATACTGCAAGTATATTCCGCTATGACAGCTTAAAAGGACTGGCGGGCTCTCAAAGTAATCCAACCATTGGAAACACCAATCACCCTGATACAAATGGGCAGGTTCCGGATCGGCCCGGCTCTCCAGCGTTAGGTGGTGCCCGGATTTATTGCATTGATGGTAGTGGGTACTGTGTTTCTGATGATGCCACCATGACCATCATCGATGTAAAAACAGAACCTAAAGAGGTTATTGAGCTATCACTTGGAGACCCTAGAAATAATAATGTTGTTGTTGGTGAGGAGATACGATATCGGTTAACCGGTAAGGTGCCTGCGTCCCGGTTAATTGACTTTACTTTCCGTGATGATCTTCCAGATGGGTTGAGTTGTATTGAAGCAGATGCGCTGGATTTGAGATCCATTCCAGATACTAACTGGTTTACTGGCGGTGATCCGACTGTACCTCAAGTCAATTGTACCGATGACTATGTAGAGTGGCGTTATGGTGACCAGCATCTGTTATCTTTTGACCGTACTACATATCCTGATGGATTAGTGCCTGTTGAATTAACTTTTATTGCTCGGGTGGAAAACAATGCCTTTACGCCTCACGCCACTACTTTGGTGAACCCCAAGGTAAGCGGTGTGGCACAAATGACTTATCGGCCCGCAATTGGGGCCGATCCAGTAGCGACTAATTTTGATCCTCATACAATTAATGTACAGGGTCCGAATATTCAATTGACCAAGTCATTCGCTGTACCCAATAGCGATGCGGATGACATTCTCACTGTTACCGTAACGGCAGAAAATACCGGCACTGCAGCTGCTTACAATCTACATGTGCTCGACGATCTCACAGGCACCAAGCTGGTTTACCTGGGCAATATCGGTGGTACCGATCCGCCCCAGAATGTCGATATCACTACTATCGGAGCCAATGCGCCCATTTTCAGCTGGAATCGCAGCAATGCGGATTACACCATTGCCGTAGGCGATACCAAAACCTTTACCTTTGATGTGCGGGTAGAGCAGGGCGTAGAGCCCCATGAAATCCTGGATAACATTGTACAGGCCCGCTGGCAGTCTCTTCCTGGAAATGATGTCGCCTTGAACAGCGCAAATACTATTGGCCCGGATGGAGCGGCTGACGGTATGCGTATTGGTGTGTTACCCAATGCTGGCGATGCGATTAACGATTATGAAACCACTGCCAGTGCGCAGACAGAAGTACCGCCGCTACAGTTAACCAAATCTGACCTGGAACCCGCCGTGGTTCCTACCATCGGTGCGCATAAGAAATTCCAATTGGAAATCCGCCTGCCGGAAGGCATCAGCCAGAATGTGGTGATTACCGACCAGCTCGGTAGCCCGGAAGGCTATGTGCTGAGCCACAATGCGGATTTCGATATTACCTATGATTTTGTAGGTATTGAAACCATTAATGGTGCGGCCCCGTCTGAGGGGGTATTTAACAGTTTCCCTACTGATAATACTTCCGGTAACGCTGTATGGAATATTGGTACAGTCGATACTGCCAGTGAAAATGATACTGCCGGCAGTACTCTGGACCCCTTAGTAAGAATTACTTATTTCGCCCGCGTGGAGAATGACCTTGCGACTAATAATGGTGACACGCGTCAGAACAGTGCGGCGTTGACATATAGTAACGGTGAGAGTGGGGCGACAGAAAACTTAAATGACAATACCGCTGCAGTTACTGTGGTGGAACCTCTGCTCACTATCAATAAAGCGGTCAGCAATGCGACTAACCCGGGCAATTTGCCAGTGGGTGGCGATGTACTGGAGTACGTGATTACCGTTGCCCATGATCCCGCATCTACTGCTGCAGCATTTGATCTGAATTTAGTCGATACACTGCCATCGGAGTTGCAGTTTGACAGCAGCTTTGCCCCGACAGCAATGATCAATGGTGGTGCTGTTGCCGGTTTTGTCGCAACACCTGCCGGGGCTCCCGTTGGGCCTCTGGTTTGGGGGCGTGATAATGGCGATAACACTTTGGACCTGCAGCTTGGTGAAACTTTAGTTATTACCTATCGAACCCAGGTAACAGGAGTATTTGGCTCGCCGATTAGCAATAGCGTAATGCTGGACTGGACGTCCCTCGACGACAGCAGTATCAATCAGCAGGCATATGAGCGCGATGGCGCTGGCTGTCCGGCAATATCCGCACCGGACGATTACTGTGAGGGTCCGGCTGAAGCCAGTATCGATACTGTGGACAACACCGGTATTGTGAAAACGGTTGTTGCAGATTCTGATACCGCTTCTGCAGTAGGCACGCTGAGGGTTGGCGATACGGTTACCTATCAACTGGCCCTGAACCTGCAAGCGGGTACGACACCGGCAGTGACTATTAATGATGCACTGCCGAGCGGATTGGAATTTAATTCCATTGTCAGTGTGAATGGTGATACTGCTGCGCCCTACGACGACAACCTGAATGATTTTGTTTATTCAGCCATTGCTGTGCCCACAGCAGGGGACACAGGTACGGTCACCTGGAACCTGGGAGATATCCTCAGCAACTTCGGCAATACCAATAAATTTGTTATCGAGTACACCGCCAAAGTAGTGGCGGGTTCGGGTATTGCAGCGCCGACTGCGACCCTGACCAATACAGCCGTGCTTAATTACACCGGCGCTGCCAGTACCCTGCAAGATAGTGCCGACATTACAGTATTGCAGCCGGTGATCGACAGCCTGACAAAAACGGACGCTACCTGGCCAAGCTCCCATATGAATGTGGACCCGGCCAACGATGTGATGCAGTTTACTCTGCATGCCTGTAACTCCGGTTTGGCGCCAGCCTACGATCTGTCCCTGACTGATGACCTGGCTACTCAGATGGATGAGGCCTCCATCGCCAATCTGCAGGTCACTTTGGATAGCACCGTACTTACACAGGGCACCGATTACTCTTACACCGCGCCAGGTAATCGTGGCGACGATATGCAGTTCACTTTCCTGGTGCCTGTCGAAGCGGGAGCCTGCCTGGATATCAATTACGAAATTGGCTTTTATACTGATATTGGCGGTGGTGAAAACTGGGTAAATACCTTTACAACCAATGAATTCTGGTCACTGTCGGCAAAAAGCGGAGAGCAATATGCTCCTGTTCCACTGGGTACACCCTATCCGATGGGAACTGTCGCCACCACAGTCACTGCGCCGCAAAAAACTCTGCAGAGTGCTGCTACGGCAGCGGTGGGCGAAGAAGTGGTTTACCGTATACAGGTTCCAGGTAGTGCAACCACATCGGCTATCTACGATGTGGAAATTGCCGATGTACTGGACCCAAGCCTGGAGCTGATCCAGCTGCAGGAAATTAATGGCCGTGCATTTACCGATAACACCACTAACAACAATATTGCCCTGGCCCTGGATATTATTCCGGCTGGTGCTGTCGCTATTTTTGAGCTGCGTGCCCGGGTTGCAAACAATGCAACGGCACAGGCGGGTCATAATTTCAATAATGAAGCCAGCTATTCCTATGCCGCTACAAGCGGTGGTGTGATTCAAGCCGGTGGCACGGGTACTGCACCGACCTTAACTATCTTGGAGCCGGATTTGTCTGCGACAAATTCTGTGGCTAACCAGACCAACCCCGGTAACGACCCGGATGCTGGAGATATCCTGCGTTTCACATTGGATCTCACCGCGGCAGGTAATCCGGAAAACGCCGCTGCTTACGATTTGCTGGTCAGGGAGCAGTTGTCCCTTGGCCTGGAATTTGTTCCGGGCAGTGTGACCTTTGCCAGTGTCGCCCAAGCTGATCCTACTGTGAGTGGGGATGGCATTAATGCTGCGCAGTTACTGGAGTGGAATCGCTCGAACAGCGACCTGGATATAGCTGCTGGCACCAACAGTCTACTGGTATTTGATGTGCTGGTGCTGGATGAAGTGCTGGCTGCGGCGATACTGT
Organism: Microbulbifer epialgicus; assembly: GCF_041447265.1. NCBI lineage: Bacteria > Pseudomonadati > Pseudomonadota > Gammaproteobacteria > Cellvibrionales > Microbulbiferaceae > Microbulbifer > Microbulbifer epialgicus. Next base: position 13,116 of record NZ_JBGMEK010000029.1, on the reverse strand, counting down.
CCGCCTCTGCTCGGATCGAGTGGACCAGTCTTAATGAGGACAACAGCAGCCCTTACGAGCGCAATGGTGCCGATGGTGTCGGTGGCCTGAATGATTATGTGTTGGAAAATATTGCCGCTCAGCTAACCGCTGCCAACGACAGCACAATCAGTAAAACCCGCGTTGACGACAGTTACGGTAGTGCAGATCCACAGCTGCGTGTCGGTGACTTGGTGGAATATGAGCTGCGTTTGTCCCTGCCAGAGGGCACCGCTCCCAATACCTTAATTGTCGATACCCTTCCACAGGGGATGGTGTTTGTAGGCACCCAGTCAATTAATGGGGTTACCACTGCACCCTTCGCAGCGGCGGCACCCTTTGTTCATAACGATATTGCCGAACCTGTGCAGGCCGGTGATCCCGCTACCGGCCCGACAACACTGAGCTGGAATATTGCAGAGCTGATCAACAGTGGTGATAACAATCTCACTAACGATGAATTTGTACTTCGCTATCAGGCAAGGGTTCTGAATAAGGATGCCCACCCCTGGCCGGCCAGTAATACAGCGCTAACCAATAATGTGGAATTCACTTTCGATGCCGCCGCCGGTGCCGAGCTGCGAAATGATAGTGATACCCTGGACCTGTTACAGCCGGATCTCGTTGCGGCGATCAGCTCTACCCCTGCGGGGGGGACCACCCTGTCTGCTGGTAACATAGTCGATTACACCATAACCATTACCAATAACGGTTCCGCACCGGCCTATGATCCAATCTTCCGGGACATAATCCCTGTTGGCCTGCGTCAGGGTGGAGTCAATGTACAGTCCATCACTGTTAATGGTGTGGCAGCAACCATTGTTGCTCCCACTTTCGACAACGGCACCGGTGCGGCAGTTTGGGATTTTTCTGCGGGCATGGGTTATGCCATTAATCCGGGCCAGGCTTTGGAGATGGTGTATCGGGTACAGGCGGATGCGAATTTGGGCGCGGGCCTCAATCTGCAAAATGCCGCTTATGTTGAGCTGTATTACTCCCTGGATAATGACAATTTGCCATCTTTGGGAGCGACTGTGGTTACCGCGGATATGCGTGAGGACTATGGCCCCACAGCGCCAGTCAGTGTGCAGTTTAATACGCCCAATGCAGCGCCGCTGTTGATTGAAAATACTCAGCCGACAGCATCTATTGGCGAGCCGTTTAATTACCGCATTACCATTCCGGAAACCGTACAGCCCACAGCCCTGCACGATGTTAGTGTGCTGATGGACCTGACTACTTCTGCGGCGGATTTGGAATTTGTCAGCGCGGCCAAGGTATCCGGTAGCAATACATTCACACCGGAAAATAGTGGCTCGGCCACAGCGCTGGTGATTGCCGATGCAACCAGCGGCATTGATGTGCCTGCAGGTGAGCAGGTCGTGATCGATGTGACTCTGCGCTTGCGTGACAGCAACCCGCCCAATGTCGATGGTCTGGCGTTTACCAACAGCGCGAGTTATAGCTACAACTATGACAATGACAATGCGGCAGCAGGGCAGGGTGCCGGTGCCGGTAATACCACCCTGGACATGCAGGTTGTGGAGCCCACGGCGATCACCCTGACCAAAACCGGACCTGCGAGTATGCAATCTGGTTTAGCTGGCACCTTTACCCTGGATTTGCACAATATCGGTACGGGCCCGGCTTGGGATGTCACAGTGACCGATATTCTGCCGGACAGTAATCCAGGCGGTATGTGTGAAACTGCTCCGAATAATTTTGCTGCGCAAATTACTGATGGAGCGGGCGCTGCGGTTGCCACTCTGACAGAAGGTACTGATTTTAATGCAACCTTCGATGGGGCTAGCTGCACCCTCACCATTACCTCAGTGGGTGCGGCGGCCATGCTGGCTGCGGACCACCACCTGCTGCTGAGTTACGATGCCTATCTGGATGTGGATACCCTCGATGGCGATGCCCTGACGAATATTGCCGGGGTGGAACTCTGGCACAGTTGGGATAGCAGTATGCCGCAAGCGCGTGAGTACTCACGTCCAGCACCCACCAATGGCACGCCAGGCGTACTCGATCACGAAGATGCTTATACCGTAAGCGCCTCTGTACCCAAAGTCACTTTCTACAAAACCGTTGAGAATGTAACCCGAGCGGAAAATCCGGCAACTGCGGCCACCCCGGCAGATGTGCTGCGCTATACCCTCACGCTGACCAACTTAAGTGGTGCGGATGTTAGTGGTATCGAAATTACTGACGACCTCGGCCGCCTGAATAGCTTGCCGCTGTTCCAGTCCGGTTCACTGCAGCTGGTGACAGCGCCAGTGGGTAGCGACAGTAGCGGCATAGATGCGTCTGCCGGTACTCACGGCAGCGGCTTGTTACTGGTGAAAAATCTGGAGTTGGCGGCCACAGGAAATGCTGGTGATTCTGTACAGGTGGTATACGAGGTAACCCTGGCAGCTGTGATCGACAGTGGTACGCCGGTGTTGAACCAGGCCCAGGTGCAATTGCCTGGCCAGTTGTTACAGAACAGTGATGATCCCAATATTAACGGCATCGATGATCCCGATGTGACAGGTGATGAGGACCCCACCCAGGTATTGATTGAGTCCGAGCCACTGCTGGTGGCCCACAAAACCTCAGTGGATATGACTGATGACCCGGATTTGCTGATGGTCGCGGATACTTTGCGCTACACGATTCGCGTGGAAAATACCGGTAACGAAAATATTGTTAATGCGATGCTGCGCGACCAGGTTCCGGCGAATACCACCTATGTTGCTGGCTCAACGACCTTAAATGGCACAGCTGTTACGGATGTGGGCGGTGCTTCACCCCTTGCAACTGGTATGGACATGAATACCTCTGGCGAGGCTGATGGTTTTGTTGGCGCGACGGCGACCGGCGCTGCAGCGGTGGTAGTCACCTTTGATGTCACCATTAATGATGTTAACGATGGCACCATTATTTCTAACCAGGGCTTTGTTAATGGTGAAGGCGCAGGCAGTGGCCCATTCGATGAAATCCCGTCTGATGATCCCGCCACCGATGCGCCCAACGATCCGACTATCGATATTGTCGGTGACCTCCCTTTATTGATCGCCCACAAAACCGTGGCAATTGCCGTGGATAATATATCTGCAGGTATTGTCGATCCCGGTGATGTGCTGCGTTACACCATAGCCATCTCCAATATGGGTGGCGTCGATGCCATGCAAGTGGCGCTCACTGATCAGGTGCCGGCGAACACGACTTATGTAGCCGGCACCACCACTCTAAATGGTATGGCGGTGGCGGATAATGCTGGTGGTATGTCGCTATTGAATACTGCTTTGCCGGTTTCTTCCAGCGATCTGACACCGCCACTGCCGGGCGCCAATGAGGGCGTGATTAGTTCCGCACAAACTGCCACGGTGACTTTCGATGTGATGGTGAATGCTGATGCAGCCCGGGGCACAGTGATCAGTAACCAGGGCAGCGTTGCTGCGCAGGAGCTGCCACTGACCCTGACCGATGCGGATGGTAATCCGGCAAATGGTGCCCAGCCCACCCAAGTGGTAGTCGGTGATGCACAGCTGCTGTCGATTGTGAAGGAAGTAGCGGTTGTCGACGGCGGAGCTGCAGAGGCAGGCACGGTGTTGGAATATCTGGTGACCATTGCAAATATCAGTGGCGTGCCGGCGACCATGGTGCGTATTACTGATGACCTTATGGTTGCAGGCGATGGTGTCCTTACATACGTTGCAGACTCTGCCATGCTCAATGGCCAAGTAGATGGAATCAGTGTTGCCGGTACTGTAATTACTGCTGACTATTCCGCTATTTACGGAGATTTGTTGCCGGGTGAAAGTGCCACACTGCGCTTCCAGGCAAAACTTTCGGAGACCCTGGAAATTGGTTACACGGTACTGAACACTGCAGAGGTGCAGTGGAATGATCCACCCTCAACCAACCAGGCCAGCGTTGCTATCGATGTGGGTGGTACGCCTGGCATTGCCAATCTGGCTGGTTACCTGTGGCACGATGTAAATTTCAACAACCAGGCGGATACGGACGAAAGGCTGCTGCTGAATTGGGCAGTGGATCTCTATTTCAATGATGCGTTGCTGGAAACCATCCAGACCGATGAAAACGGTTACTTCCAGTTCCAGGGACTAGCGCCCAACAGCTACGGTGGTCTCAGTTATGAGATGCGTTACGCGGCGCCGGATGCTGGTGAAAATACCGCATCTCTGGGCAACCCGGTTTCCGACTTCACCAATGGTCCGCAGCGCATCAGCGAGATCTTTGTGGAGTCAGGAGCCAATCCTCAGGACCTGAACCTTCCGCTTACCCCCAATGGTGTGGTGTACAACTCGATTCTGCGCGAGCCCATAACCGGCGCCGCCCTGACCATGCTTCGAGCCAGCTCAGGTCAGGCGCTGCCGGACCGCTGCTTCGATGATAAAAAGCAGCAAGGCCAGGTAACCCGTACAGGCGGCTACTACAAGTTCGATATTAATTTCGACGATGCCGCTTGCCCGGCCAATGCCGATTACCTGATTCAGGTGGAAATTACCGATGACGATTATGTGGGAGGTGAATCCCTGGTAATTCCGGCGCAAACTAACGGAGAAACTGCGGGCTTTGATGTAGGCGCGTGCCTCGGTAGCAATGCCGATATGATTCCAGGTACCGCGCAGCATTGCGAAGTGCAACTGTCTCCCGCCCATCCACCGCTGGATATAGAAGCGCGGGATGCAGCATCGGATTACTACCTGCGTTTGACCCTGGACGACGATCAGATTCCAGGAGAAAGCCAGCTGTTTAATAACCATATCGCCATGGACCCGCATCTGGAAGGTGCTCTCTCCATTACCAAAACTGCGGCGATGTTGAATGTAACCCGAAGTCAGCTGGTGCCTTACACCATCACCTTCGGCAATACTTTGCCGATACCACTTTCAGATTTGCAGCTGGTGGATTTCTTCCCCGCAGGCTTCAAATATGTGGCCGGTTCGGCGCGTCTTGATGGTGAGCCGGTGGAACCAGTCATGGATGGGCTACAGCTGATTTGGTCTGATCTGCGTGTAGAAGCCGAGCAAACCCGTGAGCTGAAACTGCTACTGGTAGTGGGCTCCGGTGTAGGTGAGGGCAAATATGTCAACCGCGCGCGTATGTTCAACCAACTTTCCGGCCAGGAGGCTTCCGGTGAGGCCTCAGCCACGGTACGCGTAGTGCCAGATCCCACCTTTGACTGTACCGATGTGATCGGTAAGGTCTTCGACGACAAAAACATGAACGGCTACCAGGATGCTGGTGAAGGTGGTCTGCCCGGTGCGCGGGTGGTTACTGCAACCGGCCTGAATGCCACCGCCGATGCCCATGGGCGATTCCATATTACCTGTGCGGTGGTGCCGAATGCTGATCGCGGTTCCAATTTTGTGCTCAAGCTCGACGACCGTAGCTTGCCCAGCGGCTATCGTCTCACCACTGAAAACCCGCGGGTAATGCGTGCAACTCGAGGCAAGACGGTGAAGTTTAACTTCGGTGCCAGCTTGCATCGGGTAGTGCGTCTGGATATGGCCGAAGCAGTATTTGAGCCGGGCACCACCGAGTTGCGTCCCCAGTGGCAGTCTCGTATAGAGCTGTTGCTGGAAAAACTCAGTGAGGCTCCATCGGTATTGCGCCTGTCCTACCTCGCGGAAAATGAAGACCCGGATTTGGTGGATGAGCGTTTGCAAACGATCAAGGCTGAGATTGCCGATGAGTGGGCGCGTGGTAACGGCGACTACGAATTGAATATTGAGACTGAAGTGTTCTGGCGGCGTGGAGCGCCGCCCAGCAATGGAGGATTGGAGTAATGTCCTCTGCGAAGCGCAACAAGATGAATCGGCCAGGTAACACTGCTAGCTCAATAGAAAAAATGGCCCGGGCTTTTCACCGGCATGATCGCTGTCTCGCCACAGCGATTGCGCTGGCTTTGTCTCTTCCTGCGCAAGCCCAAGTGCAAGCTGACACAGAGACTGGTCTGCCTCAAGAAGCCAGCTGGTGGCAAGTGTGGCAAAAAATTCCCGGTTTGGCCCCGGAGGTGGAGGAACCCCAGGCTGAATTCGAGGAAAAATCCATCGGTAGCAATACCGAGGCTATGCTGCTGCGCGCTCCCTCAAATCAATGGCTACAGGACGCGACTACTTTTATTGCGCCGCTGGACCCGGTTGTGGTGGAAGACTTTATCGAGCCAATGCCGTTCTACATGGTGGGTGATGAAGTCCCTGCGGAAACTGTGGAGTTATTGCGGGAGAAGTTAAACGAACTGGGTGAAACCCCCAATTTTAAGTTGCACTTTATCGGCCACACTGATTCCGATCCCATGCAAAAAGAGCTGGTGGCGGATTTCGAGAGCAAGGAAGAATTCACCTTGGCTCGCGCTCAATTTGTGGCAGATTTTTTCCAGCAAGCCCTGGAATTGCCCGAGCAGATGATTTTGATAGAAAGTCAGGGCGATGCAGAACCGATTGCCGATAACATTACTACTGCAGGGCGGGAGTTAAATCGCCGTGTTCAAGTGCGGGTGACTTACGAAGCGCTGGATAAAGAAGCCATGGCAGCCCGCGCCCGTGCAGAGGCGTTGGCATTAAATCGCGTGAAAGTCTGTCGCCAGGAAACGGTATGTCGGCTCAATTACACCGCTGGGACAGAGCAGCGCGCACGCTTAAAAAATCTGGTTACCCCCCTGCGCCTGGAGCCTGGTCAATTAGAGTTGCCAGACGCATTTATTCGGCGTTTAGGTGAGGTACGGTCAAACCTCGCAGATAAAAATAATCTGGTAGTGCACTTTGTCGGGCATACCGATGCGCTTCCACAGGATGTGAACCAAAGCGCCGAAGAGCAGCAAAAAGCCTACCTGGAAAAGTCCCATAGTGAAGCCCGCCGTGTCGCCCTCGCAGTGCGCGATGCCTTGGCTTTGCCGGACGCCATGATTACCAGCAGTGGCAAAGGAGCCAGCCACCCCATTGCTGCAAATGATACACCCAAAGGCCGCGCCCTTAACCGACGGGTGGAAGTGGAATTTTGGTATGACGATCCATTAGAAGTTGCGGTGGATGGCGTGCAGGCCTGCCCGGAAGCCGCAGTTGCGGAAACGATTACTATTGCCTATGAATCCCTGCGCGGTGCGGTAGCACCGATTCGCTTTGACAATGGTGATCCCATCATTACCCAGGCGCAACTGATGCAAATGCGCACTGCCATGGCGGAAATTTCCAGCAAGGCCAATGTGCGCCTGAGTTTTATCGGCTACAGCGAAAACAAGCGTATGGATCGCCGTGAAGCTATGGTCTATGGGGATGATGTCGGTCTATCTGGCGCTCGTGCCCGCCGTGCCATGGAGCAGGTAAAGGAGCTTCTTAACCTCGAAGACGCCCAGGTGGAGTTTGAAGGTCGTGGTTATGTGCAGTCCGACGATGTGGTGACCAACGGTTTTATTCAAGAGGATGGCGCGCGTGTTGAAGTGCAGGTGCTCTACGATGAGCTGGCAATACTCGCGGAGAGTGATCGCTTAGAAATCGAGCGTATTAACCGTGAGGCCATCGCCAATAACCCTTATGCTTTGAATCTAATGCGTATTACCGTGGATGGCAGCCCGGAATACGATCCTTATAAAAACTCCGCCGACCTGCAGCGCTGTACCGATGTGGCTCTGGATAATGCCAATATCCAGTTCCGTTTCGACAACAAAAAGATGCAGCCGCGCCTAAATGTTACTGCGTGGCCCAATACCATTCGTTATGCCGATAACCCGGATACCGACCTTAGCGAGAATCGTGTAGTTTTTCGCACTTACACCAATTACCCATCCTTTGTTGAGCGGGCCGAAGTGCGCCTGTTTGAAGAAGGGCAATCCCTGCGCGATACCCCCATTGCGGTCGTTCCGTTGGACCAGTATGGAAAAGGGAATTGGCAGGCAGAATTTACCGAATTCCAGGCACCGCTGAAAAAGCTTTACTATGTGCTGCGGGTGTACGACAAAAAAGGTCGCTTCGATGAAACCGCTGAGCAAACGCTGTGGCTGGTAGATAATATCGAAGAGTCCAGTGAAGCAGTGGATGTAGCCCAAGAACTGCTGGTGGGCTACGGCGAGAACCGCCTGGCGCGGAGAAATATTCCCCTGGACGGCAATAGTGTGCTTGTTAACGGTACTCAGGTGCCACCGGGCCACACTGTGTGGCTGGCGGGTAACCCCATACCGGTAAACGACCAGGGTCAATTCGTTGCCGAACAGATTTTTGATCCCGGTATGCATACTGTGGAAGTGGCGATCCTGGATGAAGAGGGCAATGGTGAGCTGTTCCTGCGTGACCTGGAATTTGCCAAAAACGACTGGTTTACCGTGGGGATAGCCGACCTTACCATCGGCTACGATAAAACCAATGGACCGGCAGCCCTGGTGACGGGCGATGAAACCCACTACGACAATTCTGTAAGCTACGATGGCCGTCTGGCGTTTTATACCAGCGGCGGTTTTGGAGAGGGCTGGCGCTTGGCTGCCAGTGCGGATACGGAAGAGGGGCCTGTCGATGATTTGTTTTCCAACTTTATGGAAAAGTCTCCGGATGCTCTTTTCCGCCGCCTCGATAGTGATCTTTACTACCCCACCTTTGGTGACGACTCTACGGTAGTTGAAGATGCGCCCACTTCCGGCAAGTTTTATGTGAAGTTATCTAAATACGATGACTACGGCCTGTGGGGTAATTTCAAGGCGACCTATGCCGACAATGAACTGGCGCAAATAGACCGGGCACTCTATGGTGCTAATGGTCACTTTGAAAGTGATGCCATAACCAGCTTTGGGGAAAAACGTTTCCAAATAGATGCCTTTGGAGCGGAACCCGGCACTATTGCCGGTCGTGATGAATATCGTGGTACCGGCGGCTCACTGTATTTTCTTCGCCATCAGGATATTCTCGGCGGATCTGAGCGCCTGCGCGTAGAGGTGCGGGATAAGGATTCTGGCCTGGTATTGGGAGTAAAAAATCTCTCCCCGGTGATCGATTACGATATCGACTATATCCAGGGGCGAGTCCTATTAAATAAGCCCCTTTCCGCCTTGGCCAACGATAACTTATTAATCCAGGACGGCTCTTATAACGGCAATCCCCAGTTCTTGGTAGCCCGCTACGAATATACGCCCGGTTTTGAGGAGATGGACACCCTGGCTTTTGGTGGCCGCGCCCATTACTGGTTTGGGGATTACGTAAAGCTGGGTGTCAGCGGTACCCGGCAGGATGAGGATGATAATGAAACGGCCCTTCAGGGGTTTGATCTCACCCTGCGTAAAAGTGCTGGTAGCTGGTTAAAGGTAGAAGTCGCGGATAGTGAAGGCGGCAACCTGGATAGTATTAGCTCCTTAGATGGTGGCTTTACTTTTGATAATGGACAAACCCTGGACCCCGAGGCCACGGCAGGCGCAACCAAGGTTGAGGGCAGCCTTCAATTGGGAGACTTTTTCGAAAGCTTTCGCGGCTCCGGTAATTTCTATCACCAGGAGCGAGAAGCAGGTTTCTCTGGTCCCGGTCAATTTGTACAGGGCGATACTACTCAATATGGAGCCGGTGTTAACCTGCCCCTTGGTGAGAGCTTCGATGTAGGTGTCAAAGCGGATAGTAAGGAAGAGGAGTTTGGGCTTCACACCAGCGCCACAGACCTGATGCTCGGTTATCGGCTCAATGACCACTGGCGGCTCAGCTCTGGGGTACGTACGGATAGCCGTGAAGATTTCTCTACGGTAGTTCCTGCGACTCAGACCCAGGGTGACCGTACCGATATGGCTGTGGAAGCCAGTTATGATTCCGGTGAAAATTGGAGCGCCTTTGGTTTTGTACAAAACACCATGGAAGTAACTGGCACTCGCGAGGAAAACAATCGCATCGGTTTGGGCGGTGCCTATCGAGTGAGCGATCGACTCACCATGGATAGCGAAGTCTCCAGCGGCGATACCGGTATGGCAGCGCGTCTGGGAACCGATTTTCTGGTGACCGATAGAACCAGCCTTTACATGAATTACACGCTTGATAACGAGCGTAGCGATACCGGCGTGCGTGCGCGCAAGGGCAATATGAGTACCGGTTTCCGCAGCCGTTATTCTGATACCCTGAGCATGTATGGCGAGGAGCGATATAGTCATGGTGATGTTTCCACTGGTCTGACTCATGCCCTGGGGATGGACCTGGCGCCCAACGACCGCTGGACCTACGGTACCACGGTAGAGGCGGGCACCTTGGAAGACCCTCGTACCGGCGCCAAAACCGAGCGCAATGCTATGGGTTTCAATATGGGCTACAGCCTGGATGCCATCCGCTTGGCCTCTGCAGTGGAATACCGTACTGATGCGATGGAAACTGCATTGGATGAGAATACCGTTACAGAATCCGAGCGGGACACCTGGTTGCTGAAAAATACCCTGAGTTATCAGCTCAATCCAGACTGGCGCTTGGTGGGTAAATTAAATTACTCCGACAGCAAAAGTTCTCAGGGAGAATTTTACGATGGCAAATTTACCGAAGCCGTAATGGGCTATGCCTATCGCCCGGTAAATCACGACCGCCTGAATACCTTATTGAAATACACCTATTTTTATAACGTACCGACTCAGGACCAGGTTACGGTAGAGAATACCTCGGCGGAATTTATCCAAAAGAGTCATATTTTCTCTGTGGATGCCAGCTATGACCTGACCCATCGCTGGACCCTGGGCGCCAAGTATGCCTATCGACTCGGCCAGTTGAGCCTCGATAGAGAAGACCCGGAATTCTTCGACAGCCGCGCCAGCCTTTATGTGCTGCGTGCTGATTGGCATTTCGTTAACCGCTGGGACCTGTTGATCGAAGGCCGCCTGCTCGATCTTCCCGACGCCCAAGATAGTAAGAGTGGTGCCCTGATAGGCCTGTACCGTCATATCGGCGATCACCTGAAACTGGGCGTAGGCTATAACTTTACCGACTTCTCTGATGATCTCACCCAGCTGGATTACGACAGCCAGGGTGTATTTGTGAATATTATTGGGAAGTTGTGATTAGAGGGGCCTGGTGCTTACCTGGCCCTTACTACTTTCAGCCTTGCTAAAAGCCAGGATAATCTCTTCACAGCATTTCCCTGCCATAGAACATATAGCCCTCTAATATATGCTTCTCTCCACCGAGGTTAGAGCTCTCGTACCCTCTGCAATCATTTCTCTATCACCGTCTTTAAAGCACCCTCGCAATTTGTTCCAGATTATACAGGGCTTTTAATAACATTAAGCTGGTAAGTGCCAGATCAGGAACTTTCGCTCACGATGACAGTTTTTCCAGTTTATACGTTAGTGTAATATGTCTGTAATTGTCTGATTTTAATAAGAATGTGGAAGGTGTGGTGCGGGATTGCTTTCGAAATAGCTACTCTTATTTACCTGTATTACCCGACAGAGCACCCTAACTGGAAAGTTGCCTTGCTGCTTCTTGATAAAGTTGTACTTTATTTTATTTCTTTCGCAAAGAAGGCGCTGGCCTTTTTTAGGATTTCCTTCTCCATACGCAACTGCCTGATTTCGCGTAGCAATCGATCCAATTCAGCGCGCTCGCCGGCATCCAGCCTTACTCCGCTCTCTTCCAGCTTCAGCTCTTTTATCCAGCGTCGCAGATTGTTAGCAGTGATTCCTACAGCCTCGGCAGCTGTAGGAATCGAGTATCCTTGCTCGGAGACTAGGGCTACGGCGTCTTTCTTGAATTCCGGCTTGAAATGCCGACGTGTACCTTTTGTTGTCATACTTCACCTCGCTTGGTAGTTTTACCATCTTAGCGAAGTGTCCGGAAGGATTAGACCACTACAGACAGCCTATGTTACTAAAACAGGGGAAGGAAAGAATACACCGCGCTCGGGACCGTATGAGGCATGGATGCCGATTATGAGCTTACAGGGATGTATTCACAGCGCGTCTTGAGTGCAGTGTATTCTTTCCTTCTGGCCCAGTAGTACGTTTCGGTTGCCGTTTAGCAAGGCGTTAATCGTCGTTCTACAAATTCACACTTAAGAGATTATATAGATGGATTCGATAAACATAGCGGCATTCATTTTTGTGGCAACGCTTCTCGTGATTTCCCCTGGACCGAATGGAGTCCTTGTGGCGAAGACGGTTCCCTTGTCTGGGCGAAGAGCCGGCTTTGCTAATGTTTGGGGTTTCGTTGCTGCCTTCTATGTACATGGTACTCTTTCCGTGCTAGGTATATCAGTACTGCTTGTACAGTCTGCTCAAGCGTTCTTTGTATTTAAAATGTTGGGCGCAGCATACCTATGTTGGATAGGTTTTAGGGCACTTATGTCAGCTTGGAGGCCTAAAGCGAATTGCTCTAAGTTATCCCCTGTCGAAGAAAAAAATTTAGTCTCCATTCGCACTGCATTTTTTGAGGGCCTTCTCACGAATGTGCTTAATCCAAAAGTTTCCATGTTTTACCTTGCAGCCTTTCCTCAATTTCTACCTGTTGAGGATAGCGCATCAAGTGCATATATTTTGATCTCCGCACATGCTGCCGTTAACTTATTATGGTTCTCGGCAATGGTAATTCTCATTTCGCAACTAAAAACACTTTCAATTAGTCATAAAGTTTCAAAATGGTTAAAATCTTCAGCGGGATTCATCTTTATTGGGTTTGGAGCCAAGTTGGGACTTTCACAACCATGAGGGAGCGACTTACAAGCGGTTGTTATCGCCCCTGTCGGGGTTATTAACCCGGCGGACAAATAGTTCAGTTATGCTGCGTACCTAATTGATTCGTGTCGGAAGTAGGCTGCTACACGCGCGGGCTTCTTTTGTAACATTCTCATGTGAGAAAGCACTTTCCTTTTTAGCTTCTCCTTGGATCGGGCTGGCATGCCACTGTGAACGCCCCCTTTAAGGTCGCAATTCAAATACTCATCTGGATTCAGTTCAGGTGAATATGATGGTAAATAATAAATTTCTATCTCATCCTCGTGCTCTGCCAGCCAAGCTTTAACAAATCGTGCATGATGTACCCTAAGATTGTCCAGAATGAGGTAAACTTTACGCCCCGCTGTTTTGATCAATCGCTTAAGAAAGTCAATCAGCCTATCGGCATTCATACTTCCTTCGTAAATTTGAAAACG